>JACIXC010000010.1 GCA_014360655.1 Actinomycetota bacterium
ACGCTGGAGGAAGAAAGGCGGATGCCGTAGTCCCTCTTGAGGATCACCGCTATCTTGTGCTTGGACCAGGCGGGGTGCTCTCTCCTTAAGTCGCAGATGAGCTGGATCGTCTGCCAGGGGATCTCCGAGACCCTTTTCCTTTTCGGGGTGCGGGGGAGGTCCTCCAGTCCCCTGAGCCCCCGTTTCAGGTACCTCTTCAGCCACTTGTAGAAGGTGGTGGGGGAGATGGCGAAGTGGCGGCAGGTCATCCTGGCATTTCCGCAGCTGCGAAAGTGCTCTATCCAGCGCAGCCTCCTTCTGGCCTCCCTGGAGAGGACCTCGCCCATCATTCTCTCCAACTCCCATTGATGGGGAAGCCTGGTGTGGTAGATACTAGTAGTGGTTCCAACTGAACCCTTCATTTGGACACCTCCTTGCTCTGCTTCTTTTTTACACAAAGCAAGTATAGGGGGTGTCCACCATGTTTCTGAACCCGGGCACTTGTGAAAAAATAGGATAAAGGCCGCTGCGATGCGGGAAGATCACCCGGGTAAGGGTGACTGCAGCGCGAGGCCGACTGTTGTATATTTGGCGCAAAGGCTTTCCTGTGGCGGTGTTTGCGTCCTGAGGCGAACGGGTGAGTCATGGCTGCGAGCGAGGCGACGTGGGACGAGGTGGCGGTCATCCAGGCACGGGACCTGGGCAGGGAGTTCCGCGGCATGTGGGCCCTGAAGGGGGTCGACCTTTCCCTCGCGAAGGGGGAGACCCTGGGTGTGATCGGTCCCAACGGCGCGGGCAAGACCACCCTCGTGCGGGTGCTCACGGGCCAGATCCCGCCCAGCCGCGGGGAGGTCTACTGCGACGGGAAGGCGGTCGACCCGGCGCGGGGGGGCTTCCGCATGCGCATCGGGCTGGTGCCGCAGGAGGCCTCATTCTACGGACGGCTGACGGCGCGGGAGAACCTCGCCCTGCTGGCCAGGCTGTACGGCCTGCCGAAGGAACGGGTCGCCGCGCGCGTGGAAGAGCTTCTCGCCTGGTCCGGACTACGCGAGCACGCCGCGCGCCAGGTGCGTTTCTTCTCCCGGGGCATGCAGCAGCGGTTGAGCCTGGCCATGGGCATGGTGCACGGCCCCGAGATCATCTTCCTGGACGAGCCCACCTCGGGCCTGGATCCCGAGGCGCGCAGCGCGGTGTGGGAACTCATCCTGCGCTTGCGGGAAGAGGGGAGAACGGTCCTCATGACCACTCACAACATGGAAGAAGCGGACCACCTCTGCACCCGCCTGGCCATCCTGGTGAGGGGCGAGATACGGGAGCAGGGCACCCCTCAGGAGATAAAGAGCCTCCTGGGCGCGGACCGCGTGGAGCTGCGTCTGAGCGAGGAGCGGCGCGGTGAGCTCGCGGAGGTGTGCTCGTCGCTTGGTATTAACTGGAAAAAGGAGGGCGAGATCTACGTGTTGACAGGCGTTGACCTCGCCGCGAAACTGCCGGCCGTTATCTCCCGCCTCGCGGTGGGGTTGCGGGACCTCCACTATCGCGAGGTGACCCTCGAGGACGCCTTCCTGCGCTTCATGCGGGAGGTGGAAGGTTGAGGGGGTGGAGGTCTCTCATCGCCAAGGACTTGAGGACGGTTGTCCGCAACCGCATCCTCCTGGGGGTGCTCATCCTCTACCCCTTCCTCATCATATGCGTGGTGGGCGCCGTCTTCCAGGAAACGGGCCGCCCGGTCCCCGTGGGCCTGGTGAACCTGGACGGGGAGCGAGCGGGGCAGGACCTGTGGATAAGTGGCGTATCCGGCGGCGCGGCGGGGTGGCGCAGGGCGCTGCAGCGGCGGGCGGAGCGCTTCGCCACCTACGCTTCGCGGGAAGAGGCGCAGGCGGCCTTGGCGGGGGGCGGAGTGAACGCGCTGCTGGCCGTGGTCGAGGAAGGGGGCGGCGAGGAATGGTACGGCGGCATGATGGCGAAAGACGACCTGCAGGCGTTCATCCTCGATGTGGAGGCCGGCTGGCGCGGCACTTTCTACGCGGCCACGGCGAAAGAAGCAATGGAGCGCCTGCGCGAGGGAGCGGGGGATGCCGCCCTGGGGTTTCCGGCCGGGGCCTATCCCTACCTGGCGGAGACCATCTGGCTGGAGGGGGTGAGCCGCGACGCCGCCTCGCTCGTGGGCGATTACTCGCGTGACGTCATGGACATCACCACTTACGACGGCGAGGAGCAGGCCCTCGCCGACCTGCGGACGGGGAGGCTTGACGCGGTCCTGGTGATCTCCCCGGGTTTCGTGCATCGCCTGAAGACCCTGGAGGAGGTGGCCGGGGTGAGGGTGGTCATCGACCAGTCGAACATGGTGAAGGCGGAGTTCGCGGAGACGGGTATCCGTGGCTTCCTCTCACGGGTGAGCGAGAGGGTGGTCGAGGAGAAGATGCGGTCGGTTGTGGCCGGGCTGTACGTGCTGGTCACGGGCGGCGATTTCTTCGGGACCCAGGTGGTCGGCCTGCAGGAGATCGGCGACAACCTGAGGAGCATACGGGAGGCCGTTGCCGGGCGGCCCGACCTGGTGGCCCTGCTGGACAAGGGCATCGAGCTCGCGGACACGGTGGTCGCCGACATCGAGGACGCGGCGGCTTACCTGAGGGGCACCGCCCTCCCCGTCGAGCTGGAGGTGTCGTCGGTGGCAGGAAGGACGCTGGCGGCCAAGGACGCCGTCATCCCCTCCCTGGTGGTCCTCTCCATGCTCTGGACGGGGGTCCTCTGCGGCGCCATCCTCATGGTCCTCGAGGACGAGGAGGGCATGCGCGTGCGCCTGAGCCTCACCCCAATGGGGCCCTTCGCACTGGTGGGCTCCAAGCTGCTCCTGGCGGGGGCCGTGGTCTTCCTGCAGTCGGTGGTGATGCTCCTTTTGGCGGTGGCCGTTTTCGGCGCTTACGCCTCGAGCCTGCCCCTGGCGCTTTTGACCGCCGCCCTCGCTTCCCTCTCCTGCATAGGCATCGGGCTGGTGCTGGCCGCGTTCGCGCGGCAGGTGGCGGGCGCGGTGATACTCAGCGTCCTGGTCGCCTTCCCCCTGATCTTCATGACGGGGGCCATCTTCCCCCTCTCGCAGATGCCCGGTTACATGCAGACCCTGGCCCGCGCCATTCCCCTGACCTATGCCCTGGACGCCCTCTCCGGAGTCATGTTGCGGGGGGAGAGCCTGGCGGAGGTGGCCTGGAAGCTCGCGGTGCTCCTGGGGTTCGGGGTTTTCCTGCTGGGTCTGGGGTCCGCGCTGGTAAGGAGGAGGTCGCGGTGAGGGGGCTGGAGCCGCGATGACGGCCGGGAGAAGTGACGTTATTCCCAGGTTATACCAGGCGCCGGGCCCGGGGACGGGTAACGTTCCTGGCGCCGCAAGTTGTCTGTTAAAATAGCCCTGAGTTGCGGGCGTGAGAAAAAGGGGTGAAAGATGGAGTACTTCAATCCCGTGGAGCGCATGGAACGCGAGGAGCTCGAGGCGTTGCAGCTGGAACGCCTGCGGGCAACCGTCGACCGCCTCTACCGCAAGGTCCCCTTCTACAGGAAGAAACTGGATGAGGTGGGATACAGGCCGGGGGACATGGGGAGTCTGGACGACCTGCGCCGGCTGCCCTTCACCACCAAGGACGACCTGCGCGACAACTACCCCTTCGGGCTCTTCGCCGTTCCCATGCGCGATATCGTTAGGATACACGCCTCCTCGGGAACCACCGGGAAACCCACGGTGGTTGGCTACACGGCCGGCGACATCAGGACCTGGGCGGACCTGGTCGCGCGCACCATCGTGGCCGCGGGAGGCACCCCCGACGACATCGTCCACGTGGCATACGGGTACGGGCTCTTCACCGGGGGCCTGGGGCTGCATTACGGCGCCGAGATGCTGGGGGCCACCGCCCTGCCCATGTCCGGGGGCAACACCAAGAGGCAGATACGTCTCATGGTAGATTTCGGCAGCACCATCCTCTGCTGCACCCCCTCCTACGCTCTCAACATAGCGGAGGTCATGCGGGAGATGGGCGTGAGCAGGGACCAGGTCAAGCTAAAGGCGGGCATCCTGGGAGCGGAGCCGTGGTCGGACGAGATGCGCACGCAGATCGAGCAGGAGCTGCGGATATCCGCCCACGACATATACGGCCTTTCCGAGGTGGTTGGCCCGGGGGTCTCCATCGAGTGCGGCGAGAAGAAGGGACTGCACGTCTTCGAGGATTGCTTCATCCCCGAGATAATCAACCCCGAGAGCGGCGAGGTCCTGCCGCCGGGAGAGACGGGAGAGCTCGTTTTCACCAACATTAACAAGGAGGGTCTGGCGCTGCTCCGCTACCGCACGAGGGACATCTCCGCCCTTGACGTATCGCCCTGCCCGTGCGGCCGCACCCACGTGCGCATGCGCAGGATAATGGGGCGCACGGACGACATGCTCATCATCAGGGGGGTCAACGTCTTCCCCTCCCAGGTGGAGGCGGTGCTCATGCAGATACCCGGCATCGCTCCCCACTACCAGCTGGTGGTGGACAGGGTGGAGAGCCTGGACGTGCTGGAGGTGCAGGTGGAGGTGACGCCGGAGGTCTTTTCGGACGAGATAAAGAGGCTGGAGGAGCTGGAGAGGAGGATAGGTGACGAGGTGCAGAGCTACCTCGGAGTGAGCGTCAAGGTGCGCCTCATGGAACCGCGCTCCATCCAGAGGAGCGAGGGCAAGGCGGTGAGGGTCATCGACAGGAGAAAGATATAAGGAGGTCGCGGGGTGAAGGTCAGGCAGGTTTCCGTTTTCCTGGAGAACAAGTCGGGACGGCTGTACGAGGCTTGCAGGTGCCTGGCGGAGGCCGGGGTGAACATAAGGGCCCTGGCCATCGCCGAGACCGCCGATTACGGGGTGCTGCGGCTCATCGTGAACGACCCGGACACGGCCGTGAGGGTGATGACGGAGAACGCCTTCACGGTGAGCGAGACGGAGGTCATAGCGGTGGAGGTCCCGGACCGCCCGGGGGGCCTGGCCGCGGTGCTGGCGCCCCTCTACGACGCCAACGTGAACATAGAGTACCTCTACTGCTTCGTGGAGAAGAGCGGGGAGAGCGCCATCGTGGTCTTCCGCGTGGAGCAGATCGAGCAGGCCATAAGGGCGCTGCAGGGGAGCGGTTTCACCGTCATGCGCGAGGAGGAAGTTTACCTCATCTGAGATCACGCAAGGGAGGCGAAGATGGCCATTCACACCAGCAGCCTGGAGTTCTCCACGCCGGGTGACTGCGAGATCATCGACATCACCGGGCAGGTCCAGGAGAAACTGGACGATTCCATGATCAGGGAGGGCATCCTCACCGTGTTCGTCCCCGGCTCCACCGGAGGGGTCATCACGCTCGAGTACGAGCCCGGCCTGGTGCGCGACCTCAAGGAGGCCTTCGACCGCCTGGTGCCGCGCGACTGGCCCTACCACCACGACAGGACGTGGGGGGACGGGAACGGGTACAGCCACGTGCGCGCGTCGCTGGTGGGGCCCACCCTGAGCGTTCCCTTCCGCGACGGGCGCCTGGCCCTGGGTACGTGGCAGCAGATCGCGTTCGTGGATTTCGACAACCGCCCGCGCAGGCGGGTGCTCATCGTGCAGATAATGGGGGAATGAAAGGACAGGCGGTGGCGGACGGGCATGGGAGCTAAGCCGTCGCGGGGAAGAGGCGGCAAAGTTTCCGGCGCGGGACGACTCGCAAGGTTGCCCGCCCCGGCGCTCGTTCTACTTCACTACGCATTGCTGCACCTCCTTTTCCGCTACCTGCTGCATCCTTTCGCGCGGGAGGCGCTGGAACGGCAACTGGTCGGCGCGAGGGACCTTCTTCTCCTGACCCTGGCCCTCATGGCCTACCTGTTGCTGTGCGCCGTGCCTCCCTTCCTGTGGAGCCGGGGCGGCGTGCGCCGGCCCTTCTCTCGCGGTATCGAGTCTTTTGTCTGCTTTGCCGCGGTGAACCTTATCCTCAACGCCCTTTTTCTCGCCGCGGGAGAAGTCGACACCGGCTACCTGTCGGGCCTTGCCGTGGGAAACGGGACATGGGTGGGGGCGCTTTCCGCCGCCGTGCTGCTCCTGGTCTTTTTGGCCGCCGCTTACGCGGGAGCGGGTGTGGCGCATGGGAGGGGAAGGATGCGCCGTCGCTGAGGGCGTGCCTTCAACCCATAACCCCGTCATCGCCCCCGTCCTCGCGGCTGGCTTCGGGACCCCGGGTCGCGGCACGGGCCGGACTCCGGCGCTTGTCCCGGCGTGCCATGCCTTTGCGCCTCGTGAAATCCCCGTGATCCACGGCGTCGACCATGGCCCTCAGGAAATCGAGGCTGGTGCGGAGACTGCGGGAATCGACGTTGAGGTGATCGTCCTTCACCCAGTGCCAGTAACGGGGAAGGGGAGAGTCCTCGCGGCTGCACAGGGTAACGGCCCTGTGCCCGCGCGAGATGAGATGGTAACCCTCGCCCAGGTAGAGGTTGTTTGCCACCAGGCCGTTGCCATGGTGGATGTAGTTTTGGGAGGTGCGTTTGGCGAGAGCGAGCAGCCTGCGGTTGGCACGGAAGGGGATGAGGCGGCCCTCCCTGCGGCAGCATGCGGGAAAACCGCGTCCCACTCCCTCGAGCACGATGAAGTACGCGTTGCGGAGCCGGCTGCGATAGCGGCGGACCAGCTTCCGCACGCCGAGGGCCGCGACCTCTGACGCGCCGGTGAAGGCGAACCAGAGCTCGGCCTTGTAGAGCGGGTGCCGGGAACAGATGCGGGCGAGTTCCAGGAGCACGGCCACCCCGGAGGCGTTGAGGTTGCCCCCCGGGGTGTCCCGACCGGCGATCGCCTTGCTGAAAAGGGCCAGCATGGCTAGGAAAGGTGGCACCGCTACCATCAGCCCGGTGTACCAGAGGAAGTCGAGGCGGCCGCGCTCCATGCTGAGAAGCCAGCCGCCGAAGGCCACCGTGAAGAGCATGAACAGGGCTGCCTGGCAGGTGGCGTCGACGAGGTAGAGAAAGCGAAGCATGGCCGCCAGTCCGGGGCGGTGGTAAAAGGCAGAGCGCGGGCTGTCCAGGTGCGCGACGAGGACCAGCTTCGTCTCCGCCTCGCGGGCCGGGGAGATCCTGGCGATGACGTTTTCCGATTGTATGCGGGGAGAAGCCCAGGCGAGGGGGCTGCGGCCGAAGCCCTCGAGCAGAAAGAAGAGGAAGCCGAGGAAGACAAGGGCGTACGAAAGGACCGTGTTGACGGGGAAGAGCAGGACCCCGGCAACGGTCACGAGATGGGAGAGCGCCTCACTCCAGGCGGTGGTCGCGGGGGCTCGAAAACGCTGGGTTTCCACCGCTAACCCCATCCCCTCGAGCTCCCTCTCCACGAAACGGGCGGCCCTTCTCTCGCCCTTGCTTCCCGCCGTGCGGGCGCCTATGTCCCTGGAAAGGTGGCGAACCGACCCGATGATGCCCTTCTCCACGCGCCTCATGGCGTCGGTGCCGGGCGAGGTTATCGTATGCTGCAGGATGCTCTCGCTATCGTCCACTCTCGTAAACCTTTTGCCGCGGACAACGGACCTGTGAGGGTCGGTACCGAAACGGGACGGCAATGCACCTACGGGTACGAGCCGTAAACATCATACAATATTTCTATGCGCCGGGACCCCCTACCTGCACGTTGGGGAACATTGCGCGAAGGCTTCCCCATCGTAATTCGCGTGTCCCCGGGTACGGCTGTATGATACGTGTTAGCGGCGGTTGCGTGCGGCCGGTGGGGCCCGTCGTCGGGCGGTGCCGGTTGAAGACGTTCATCCCGGCGGCCGATCATAACCCCGAGGGGAGGTAAGGCGATGGAAGAGGAGCGTGATTTCGTCGCTCGCGTGGAAAGGATGGAGGAGAAGGCTCGGGAGCTCGCCTGTGAGGAAGATGACGAGGCGACCCTCTCCTCCCTGGAGACGGTCGTGGAGGAGGTCGAGAAAGTGGGAAGGGAGATGGAGGAAGGCATGCGGGAAGGCGGCGCGGGGGAGGAGAGAGAGCATCGATGAAGACCTCGTTGCTGGATTCCATAAGGGGACCGGAAGACCTGCGCGCCCTGAGTTACGAGGAACTCGATCTGCTGGCGGAGGAGATACGGCGGGTGATAGTTGAGACCACCGCGAGGTGCGGCGGTCACCTCGCCTCGAGCCTCGGGGTGGTGGAACTGACCCTGGCCCTCCACCGCGTTTTCGAGAGCCCGCGCGACCGCATCATCTGGGATGTGGGGCACCAGAGCTACGCGCATAAGCTGGTCACCGGGCGCCGCGAGAGCTTCGCGCGATTGCGCTGCCGGGGAGGTTGCAGCGGCTTCACGAGGCGCGACGAGAGCCCTCACGACATGACGAACGCCGGCCATTCCAGCACCGCCGTCAGTTACGCGCTCGCGATGGCCGTGGCCAGGGACATGCGCGGGGAGGATCACCACGTGGTGGCGGTGATCGGGGATGGCTCCCTGACCGGCGGAGTGGCGTTCGAGGCGCTGAACCAGGTGGGTTCCCTGAAAAAGGATCTCATCATCGTGCTCAACGACAACGGGATGTCCATCTCGCGCAACGTGGGCGCCATGTCCACCTACCTCTCGCAGCTGCGGCTGAACCCCCATTACATCCGCGTCAAGGGGGAGATAAAGGAACTCATCGACAGCGTGCCGGTGGTGGGAGAGCCCACCGACCGCCTCATACACTCCTTCAAGGAAAGGGTGAAGAACTTCCTCATCCCGGAGTATATCTTCGAGGAGCTGGGGATCCGTTACGTGGGGGTCGTCAACGGGCACGACATCAGGTCGCTGGAGAGGGACCTGGCGTTGGCCAGGGAGACGGAGGGGCCCGTGCTCATCCACGTGATAACCCGCAAGGGAAAGGGATATGCGCCTGCGGAGAGGGAGCCCGACCTCTTTCACGGGATAGGACCCTTCGACGTCGCGACGGGGAAGGTCCTCTCGGAGCCGCAACGCCCCTCCTACACCTCCGTCTTCGGGCGGGTGATGTGCGACATGGCCCGGGCGGAACCGCGCCTGGTGGCCATCACCGCCGCCATGAAGCTTGGCACGGGACTCGACGACTTCGCCGTTCTCTTCCCCAGCCGCTTCTTCGACGTGGGCATCGCCGAGCAGCACGCGGTGACGATGGCGGCCGGCCTGGCGCTGGACGGTTACCGCCCCGTGGTGTCCATCTACTCCACTTTCCTGCAGAGGGCCTTCGACCAGCTGGTGCAGGAGGTCTGCCTGCAGAACCTCCCGGTCATCTTCGCCGTTGACAGGGCGGGCCTGGTGGGTGAGGACGGCCCAACCCACCACGGAGCATTCGACCTCTCCTACCTGAGAGTGCTGCCCAACATGACCGTCATGGCCCCCAGGGACCAGGAGGAGTTGCGGGATATGCTGTGGGCGGCGCTGGAGATGGAAGGACCGGTGGCGGTGCGCTATCCTCGCGGGGAAGGCCGTTCGGAAAGGGTCGACCCGCAACCCCGCCCCCTGGAGAGAGGCAGGGGCGTGGTGGCGCGCGAGGGCGACGGTGAAGTGTGCTTTTTAGCGGTGGGGAGGATGGTGGACGTGGCATGCGAGGCGGCAGAGCTCCTGGCCGCGAAGGGGGTGGAGGCGGAGGTCTTCAACGCGCGGTTCGTGAAGCCCCTTGACGCGGAGGCGGTGAGGGAGCGTGCCGGCAGGTTCGATCTGCTGGTGACGCTGGAGGAGAACTCCCTCTGCGGCGGCTTCGGCGAGGCGGTGGCCGCCCTGCTCGAGGAGGCCCGAGCATCCTGCCGGCTCATGCGTTTCGGGCTTCCCGACCGTTTCGTCGAGCACGGAAAGGTGTCCGAGCTTTTCCGGTGCCTGGGGATAGATGCGCGGTCGGTTGCCGAGACCGTTTACGGCGCTCTCGTGATCGCACCCGAAAACGACCATGGTTCGCCTTGATCAGTGGCTGGTGGAGGAGGGGTATTTTCCGTCGCGCGAGAGGGCACGCCTGGCCGTCCTGGCGGGGGAGGTGGCGATAGAGGGAAGGGGCGGGCCCCTGAAGGCCGGGACGAGGGTGCGTCCCGGCGACCGGGTGATAGTCAAGGAGAGGCCCCGCTTCGTCTCGCGCGGCGGCGACAAGCTGGACGGGGCCTTGCAGCTTTTCGGGCTGGAGGTGGCCGGCAGGCAAGCCATGGACGTGGGCTCCTCCACCGGGGGATTTACGCACTGCCTGCTCGAGAGAGGGGTGGTCAGGGTAGTCTGCGTGGACGTGGGAAAGGGACAGCTCCACTGGGACCTGAGGCGCGATCCAAGGGTGACGGTCATGGAGGGCCGTAACGCCCGGGACCTGCTCCGCAAAGACCTTCCTTACGTACCCGACCTCGTGGTGGTGGATCTCTCGTTCATCTCGTTGCGCAAGGTCTTGTCGGCGCTCGCGGCTATACTTGACGACGGCGGTGATATGATAGCCTTGGTCAAGCCGCAGTTCGAGGCGGAGAGAGGCAGGGTGGGAAAGGGAGGCGTGGTGCGCGACCCCGGCGTGCACCGGGATGTGCTGCGGCGGGTGCTCGGTGATGCCGGCGAACTCGGGCTGCACCTGCGCGGGCTGCTCCCCTCGCCCCTGCGCGGGGCGGACGGCAACATCGAGTTCTTCGCGTGGTGGTCGAAGGCGGCGGGGGAGTGCGGGAAGCCGGGAAGCGCGGGAGAGCACGAAGGCCTGATCGAGAAAGCGGTGGAGGAAGCGTGGCTGCGGGTAAAAGAAACGGGGAAATGATAAACGTGGGCGTCATGCCCCATGCCCTCAAGCAGGAGACGCTCAGGGCTGCAGAGGAACTGTGCCGCTGGCTGCTGCAGAAGGGCAGGCTCCCCCGCGTGCTCGAGGAGGACGCGCAAGAGATGGCATGCGAGGGAAGCGTTTTGCCCGGTGAGCGTTTCATCGAGGACCTTGACCTTGTCATCTCCCTGGGAGGAGACGGAGCCATGCTGCGCGCAGCGGCCTGGGCTTACCGGGCCGATGCTCCCGTTCTGGGGATCAACCTGGGCAAGAAGGGCTTTCTCACCGCCATGGACCTCGGCGGGATGTACGAGGGGCTGGAGCAGGTGCTTGCCGGGCGTTACCTGCAGCAGGAGCGCATGGTGCTCGAGTGCCGGCTGGCCGAAGAGACCGGGGGCGAACCCCATTACGCCGTCAACGAAGTGGTGGTGGGAAAGCGTGAACTGCAGAGGATGATCCGGCTGGAGGTGGATATCAACGGCCGCTACTTCCACTATTACGCGGGGGACGGGGTGATCTTCGCGACGCCCACCGGCTCCACGGCCTATTCCCTGTCGGCAGGGGGGCCCATAGTGGACCCCAACATCGACTGCATAATCCTCACCCCCATCTGCAGCCATTCCCTGCTGGACCGGTCGGTGATCATCTCCCCCGAAAGCGAGATACAGGTGCTGGTGCATCGCGAGAGGGTGATGCCGTCCCTCTCCGTCGACGGCAGGGAAGAGATAAACCTCACCCATGGGGGCAGGGTGCTGGTGCGCAGGGCGGAGCGCAGGTTGCACATGATCAAGTCCGTCGGCTATTCCTTCTACAGTCTGTTGCGGGAAAAATTCGACTTTCCCGACGGCGGCAAGTGACGTCTCGAGCCAGCGGAGGTCGGCATGCTGAGGGAGATGCGGGTGAGGGACCTGGCGCTTATCAGGGAGGCGCACCTCGAGTTCTCGCCCGGATTGAACGTTCTCACCGGCGAGACCGGTGCGGGCAAGACGGTGCTGGTGGAGGCGCTCGGACTCCTTCTCGGCGGGCGGGGGGACATCGGCATGATCCGTCCCGGGGCGGAGAGGCTGGAGCTCGAAGCCGCCTTCGAGCTGCGCGGGAACGATGGGTTGCGCAGGTACCTCGAGGAGGAAGGGCTGGAGTGCGAGGGGGAGGAGCTGATCCTGCGTCGCGTGCTCGGCGGCGACGGCAAGGGGCGCTGTTACGTCAACGACAGGATGTGCACCGTGGGCACGCTGGCGAGGATAGGCGAGTTCCTGGTGGACATCCACGGGCAGCACGAGCACCAGAGACTGCTGCGGAGCGCCGCCCACCTCCAGTACCTCGATGATTACGGCTCCCCGGGGCACCAGGAAAGACTGAGGGTCTACCGCGCCCTTCACGCACGCTGGCATGCGGCCAGGGAAGGCTACCTGCAGGCCGGCATGGACGAGGCGGAGAGACTGCGGGAGATCGACCTCCTGCGCTACCAGGTGCGCGAGATCGAGGCTGCGGGCATCAGGGAAGGCGAGATGGAGGAGTTGTTGCGTGAGAGGAAGCGCATGCAGAACCGCGAGGAATTGTTCGTGGCCGTCCGCGACGCCCACCGTAGGCTGGCGGGAGGCGAGGATGGGGAGGGGGCGCTTGACCTGCTGGGAGAAGCCGAGTCCCTGCTGAGGAAGGCCGCCGCCTTGGACGAGGAACTGACCGCGAGGGCGGGAGGCGTGTGGGAGGCGCAGGGCGTCCTCTCGGATATCGCCCACGAGCTGCATGCCTACCTCGATGCACTCGCCTTCGAGCCGTCCCGGCTCGAGGAGGTGGAGGCGCGCCTGCACGAGCTCTCGCGCCTGGCGCGGAAGTACGGGGAGCGCAGCGGTGACATCCTGGCCTACCTGGAACGGGCCAAGGAAAGATTGGAGGAACTGGAGGGCAGCGAGGAGAAGAGGGAGGCGCTGCGCAGAGAGGAGGAGGCGTTGCGACGGGAGCTGGAGGAGGCTTCAAGTGCCCTGAGCGCCTCACGCCGCGCCCTCGCCGATGAACTCGCGAAGGTTACCAACAGGGAGCTGTCCGAACTGAACATGGGCGGCGTGCGCTTCCGGGTACGCGTGGAGGAGGAAGAGGAGTTCTCGGTGGCTGGAAGGGACGCGGTGTCCTTCGAGATATCTCCAGGAAAGGACCTGCCCTTCCGGCCCGTGGCCCGCATAGCCTCGGGGGGCGAGCTCTCCCGCATAACCCTGGCCCTCAAGCTGGCGCTGGCGAGAGCGGATGCCGTTCCCACCCTGGTTTTCGACGAGATCGACGCGGGGATAGGAGGAGAGACCGCCGACGTGCTTGCCGAGAAGCTTTCCAGGATATCCCGTTACCACCAGGTCTTCACCATAACGCACCTGCCCCAGATAGCCGCAGTTTCCGATGTGCACCTCTCCGTGAGCAAGCGCCAGTCGCGCAAGGGGATGGTCACGGAGGTCAGGCAACTGGAGGGCGAGGAAAGGTTGCGGGAGTTGGTGCGCATGCTGGGTGGAGACGAGAGCACCGCGCGCCAGCACGCCCTGTCCATGCTGGAGCGGGGGAGCTCCCTGCGAGAGAAGGCGTCCTGACCCGTGGCGGCAGCCTGCCACGGGCTGCGGCGGCCGCCCGGTCATGATGCCGGGGGGGCAGCGATTCGCGAGCGGTCTGCCGGAAACGCGCGGCGCTACGAAGACATGGGTCTAAAGGTCATGAGGGTTGGACGATCCCGGCTGGATGGAAAAATATGCCTGTGATGCCTTTTGCAAGATTACCGCGGGCTCACGAGGTATGACCTGTTCGTGATGGAGGAGGCCCCCAGGTGAGGGAGTGCAGGGTAAAGGAGTTTTTCTCCGGGGAAGGCGTATCCCCCCGGCTGGTCATCCAGGTGGATGACCTGTGGGTGAGGCGCGACGGCTATTACGTGCTGGAGGGGATAACCTTCGCCCTGCGCGAGGGCACCTTTCTCGGCATCATCGGCCCCAACGGCGCCGGCAAGACCACCCTGGTCAAAGCGCTGCTGGGTCTGGTAAAGCCCGCAAGGGGCGAGATAAGGGTGCTGGGCATGAGCCCCGGGGAGCTCAAGCACGAGCTGCACCATATCGGGTACATGCCCCAGCAGGTGCTCTTCGATCCGCGTTTCCCGGTGTCGGTGTACGACGTGGTGATGATGGGCAGGAACTGTTGCATCGGCACCTTCCGTTTGCCGCGGCGCGCAGACAGGGAAGCCGTCAGGGAGAGCATAGCGGCGGTGGGCCTGGAGGGTCTGGAGAGGAAACCCATCGGAGAGCTCTCCGGCGGCCAGCAGAAGAGGGCCTTCCTGGCGAGGGCGATGTGCCTGGAGACCAGCATCCTCCTCCTGGACGAGCCCACGGCGGGACTGGACGTGGAATCCCAGGAGAATTTCATGGAGCTGCTCATGAGGATGAAGGAGGAGAAGGGCCTGACGGTCGTCTTCGTCTCCCACGACGTCAACATACTGGCGCGCTTCGCCGACGAGATGGTGTGCATAAACCGCACCATGCACCTGCACGGCAGCCCGCGCGAGGTGCTGGGAAGCGAGCGGCTGAAAGAGGTATACCGCTGCGAATTCGATTTCCTGGCAGGAAGGGGAATGTGCGAGGGGGACTCCTAGGTCATGTGGGGGTACGGGTTCGCCCAGAGGGCCCTGGTCGGCGGCGTACTCATAGCCGTCACCTGCTCGCTGCTCTCCTTCTTCGTGGTGGTGCGCAGGCTGGCCTTCGTGGGCATGGGCATTTCGCACGCCGCTTTCGGCGGGGTCGCCCTGGGGCTTGCGGCGGGCGTCGATCCCGTGCTCGCGGCGGGAGGGTTCTGTGCCCTGGTCGCCGTGGGCATAGGCTGGCTGGCCCACAAGGGCCGCTTTCACGAGGACACGGTGATAGGCATCCTTTTCGTGACCGCCATGGCCCTGGGGGTGGTGCTGGTACGCGTCGCAAACGCCTACAACCTCGACATCATGAGCTACCTCTTCGGCAGCATCCTGGCCCTGGACTGGTCCGACGTGGCGCTCATCGCGGCCGTCGGCTCGCTGGCCCTCCTGTACGAGCTGATCTTCTTCAAGGAGCTGCTCTTTATCTCCTTCGACCGGGAAACGGCCATAGCCAGCGGGTTGCCGGTCCTTGCGGTGGATCACGGTTTCCTGGTGATGCTGTCGCTGGTCATCGTGGTCTCCATCAAGCTGGTGGGCATAATACTCGTCTCCGCACTGCTGGTGATACCCGCGGCGACGGGCATGCAGCTCTCGCGTAACTACCGGGGAGTCATGGCGCTTTCCCTCGTGACGGGCCTGGCGGCCGTGCTGCTGGGGCTGTACGTGTCCTTTCACTATGACGTGGCCTCTGGCTCCGCCATCGTGCTCGTCCTCTTCGCCCTCTTCCTGCTCGCTTTTTCCGCCGCAGCGGTCCGGACCGTCATGCGGAGACGGGGCGGGAGGGGGTGAGTGTGGTCCACGGCGGCAGAAGGCGCCCGCAAGGAAACGCGGAAGTCGCCGGATGGCCCCTTGATGATGTGCCGTTTCACCGGGCGCTTTCCAGGTCGAGCCGATCGACGGATCTCTTTGGGGCGGTTGAGGCTCGGGGGCGGGTGTTCTATACTTTGTACATCGGTGGCAGGGAAAACGGAGGTGAGCGGCCATAGCTGCAAGTGACGGGATTGCTGGAAAGAAAAGGGAATCCCTCCTCTTCGTAGGGATTCCTTCTCTTTTTGCAGAATCATTCCTTAGGCGCGGCGCGAAGGGGGAGGTTATGAGATGCCGGTGAAATATATCTTCGTGACCGGGGGCGTATCCTCTTCCCTGGGGAAGGGGATAACCGCTGCGTCCCTGGGGAGGCTGTTGAAGGCGCGGGGCCTGAAGGTGACCATGCAGAAGATGGACCCCTACATAAACGTGGACCCCGGCACCATGAACCCCTTCCAGCACGGGGAGGTCTTCGTGACCGACGACGGGACGGAGACCGACCTTGACCTGGGCCATTACGAGAGGTTCGTGGACGAGCACCTTGGGCGCGAGAACAACGTGACCACCGGCAGCGTCTACTGGTCCATCATCTCCCGCGAGCGCAAGGGGGAGTTCCTGGGTGGGACCGTGCAGGTCATACCCCATATCACCAACGAGATCAAGGAGCGTATCCTGCGCCTGACGCGCGCCAGCGAGGTGGACGTGGTGATCACGGAGATAGGGGGAACGGTGGGCGACATCGAGAGCCTGCCCTTCCTCGAGGCCATCCGCCAGTTCAAGAAGGACGTGGGTCCCGAGAACGTGATGTACGTGCACGTGAGCCTGGTGCCCTACCTCGAGACCACGCGGGAGATGAAGACCAAGCCCACCCAGCACAGCGTGAAGGAGCTGAGGTCCATCGGCATACAGCCGGACGTCATCGTGTGCCGCTCCAAGGAGCCCATCGGCATGGACCTGAAGGACAAGATATCCCTCCTCTGCGACATAGACATCGAGGGCGTGATCTCGGCGCCCACCGCGGAATGCATATACGAGGTGCCCCTGATGCTGCATGCCGAGGGGCTGGGCGACTACGTGGCCAGGCACCTCGGCCTGGAGGGACACGCGGAGGACCTCTCCGAGTGGGAGGAGATGGTGCACAGGATAAAATCGGCCCGTGAAGAGGTGACCATCGGCGTGGTGGGGAAATACGTCGACCTGCCGGACGCCTACCTCTCCATCATCGAGAGCCTCAAGCACGGGGGTTTCGCCCATTTCGCGAGGACGAACATAGTGTGGGTGGCATCGGACGACATCACGCCGCAGAACGCTCCCTCGCTTCTCTCGGGGCTGGACGGGATACTGGTCCCCGGCGGCTTCGGGGTGCGGGGAGTTGACGGAAAGGTGGAGGCAATACGCTTCGCGCGGGAGAACAACGTCCCCTTCCTGGGGATATGCCTGGGGCTGCAGTGCGCGGTTATAGAGGCCGCCCGCAACCTCTGCGGGCTGGAGGGGGCCAACAGCTCGGAGTTCGATCCCGCCACCATGGACCCGGTCATCGACCTCCTCCCGAGCCAGAGGGAGGTGGACGAGATGGGCGGCACCATGCGGCTGGGACTCTATCCGTGCAAGTTGCTCGAGGGCTCCCTTGCCCACCGCTGTTACGGGGAGGAGGTCATATACGAGCGGCACAGGCACCGTTACGAGGTGAACAACCATTACCGGAGCATGCTGCAGGAGGCCGGGCTGGTCTTTTCCGGGCTCTCTCCCGACGGAAGGCTGGTGGAGATAGTCGAGAGAAGGGATCACCCCTGGTTTATGGCCTGCCAGTTCCACCCCGAGTTCAAATCCCGGCCCAACCGTCCCCACCCCCTCTTCCGCGATTTCGTGGGCGCCGCCCTGAGACGGCGCATGGGCAGGTCCGAGTCGACGGGATTGCGCGTGGTGGGGTGAGGGAGAGACCCGCCGGCGTCGACACCACGTGGCCGTTCTCGCGTCCTTGCGGGGTCCCGCACGTGAGTGGCCGGATAAAAGCATGGAAGCCGGGGTTGAGCATGTGCTACACATGTACGTGATGAGGCATGCGACCGGCATGGCATACTCCCCGGCAAGGGAGCGAAAAGGGAGCCGGGTACGAGTCGGAGGATGACGCGGCAAGGAGGAAGATGGTTGACGCATGACAGGGTTCTCGAGGAATTCCTCCGCCTGGTAAGGATAGACAGCGAGACCTACCACGAGGGGGAAGCGGTCGCCTACGTATGCAGGGAGGCGGAACGCGCGGGGCTGCTTCCCTACGTGGACGGGGCGGGCGGCGCCATCGGCGGCGAGGCGGGGAACGTCTACGTGACCGTTCCGGCGAACGGCCTGGACGCGCCCCCCATCCTCTTCTGCTCCCACCTCGACACCGTGAGTCCCGGACGCGGCATCAAGCCGAGGCTGGTGAACGGGAGGGTGACCTCGGACGGAACCACCATCCTCGGGGCCGATTGCAAAGCCGGGGTGGCCGTCATGCTGGAGATGATGCGCATGGCCGCCGAAGGGGCCTTCCGCCACGGGCCCCTCGAGATGCTCTTTACCGTGGCGGAGGAAAAGCAGCTGCAGGGAGTGCGGAACCTCGAGCCCGGGCGCCTCAAGGCACGGCACGCCTTCGTCCTCGACGGTTCGGGAGAGGTGGGGGAGATCATCAACGCCTCCCCCACCCAGGACAACCTGGAGTTCATCTTCACCGGCAGGGCCGCCCATGCCGGCGTGGAACCCGAGAAAGGGATAAACGCCATCTACGGGGCGTGCTGGGCCGTAAGCCTCATGCGCCTGGGGCGCATAGATTCGGAGACCACGGCTAACGTGGGGATCATCCAGGGGGGGAGGGCAGTGAACATAGTCCCCGACAAGGTGGTCGTGCGGGGAGAGGCAAGGTCGCTGGACGTGGCGAAGCTGGATGGGCAGAGGAAATCCATGATACGCGCCGCGCTGGAGGCGGAGACGGCGGTGGGAGTCGGCGTGGAGGTGAAGGTGGAGCGTGCCTACGAGGGCTTTCGCATAGAGCCTAGGGATCCCCTGGTGTTGCTGGCGGTCGAGGGCGGAAAAGCCATGGGCCTGCCCATGGAGATCCGTGCCTCGGGAGGTGGGAGCGACGCGAATTTCCTCAATACCATGGGTATAAAGGCGGTTGTGCTGAGCATGGGAGCCAACAGGCCTCACACCACGCAGGAATACATCGAGGCTCGGGACCTGGGGAGACTGCTCCGCCTCTGCCGGGAGATCGCGGAGGCGGCGGGAAGGTTACGGAGCGCGACATGAAACCCACCGGCCACGAGCTGCTGAGAAGGGATACCGTGTTCGAGGGGAAGGTGGTGCGCCTCTACGTGGACCTGGTAAGGCTTCCCAACGGAAAGGAAGCCGAGCGCGAGGTCGTCCTGCACTGGGGAGCTGTGGGCATGGTGCCCATCGACGCCGAGGGGAGGGTCATCCTGGTGCGCCAGTACCGGCACGCTCCCGGGGAGGACCTGCTGGAGATACCTGCGGGGAAGCTGGCGGAGGGGGAGGACCCCCTGGACTGCGCGGTGAGGGAACTGAAGGAGGAGATAGGCTGCGAGGCTACCACGTGGGTAAAGCTGGCATCCTTCTACACCTCGCCCGGCTTCAGCGACGAACTGCTGCACCTTTACCTGGCGGAGGGCCTGGTGGAGGGAGAAGCGGAACCGGAGGAGGACGAGTTCCTGGAGCTCGTGCGCATGCCCCTGGAGGATGCGCTCGCCCTGGTGTCAGAGGGGGGGGTAAAGGACTCCAAGACGGTGGCGGGACTTGCGCTGGCGATGCTCCACAGGCGCGGCGAGTACGGCGCGCAAGGAAAGGGATGAGGAACGAGGGGGGCTCGCCGCCGGCTGGCATGGCGGGACAGGGAGTAATAGGGCTGGGGTGTGCGGGTCCCGTCGCCGGCGGGGGGTGCGGAAGCGAAAGGCGTGGTCGTCATGATCGTCGGGGTACCGCGGGAGATAGTGGATAAGGAATACCGAGTGGCCCTCACGCCGCAGGGCGCACATGAACTGGCTGCGGAGGGACACCGCGTGCTGGTGGAAAAGGGGGCAGGCGAGGGTTCGAGCATCTCCGACGGCGATTTCGCATCCGCCGGAGCGGAGATCGTCCCCGCGCGCGAGGATGTTTTCGGTGAGGCGGAGCTCATCCTCAAGGTCAAGGAGCCGCAGGAGAGCGAGTATCCCCTGCTGCGCGAAGGGCAGATCATATTCACCTTCCTCCACCTCGCGGCGCATCGCGGCCTGACGGAGGAGCTTATCAAGCGCAGGGTGGTGGCCATCGCCTACGAGACGGTGCAGCGCCAGGACGGCTCCCTTCCCCTCCTCGCGCCCATGAGTGAGGTCGCGGGGCGCATGGCTCCCCAGGTGGGAGCGCATTACCTGGAGAAGATGAACGGGGGGAGGGGCATGCTCCTGGGGGGAGCCACCGGGGTGCCGCCCGCCAACGTGGTCATCCTGGGGGCGGGCATCGTCGGCAGCCACTCCGCCATCCTCGCCACGGGGATGGACGCCCACGTCATGGTGATGGACAAGAGCGTGGTCAAGCTGCGCTACCTGGAGCATATCCTGCACGGGCGCATAACCACCCTCATCTCCAACAAGATGAACGTGCGCGAGGCGGTGCGCCAGGCGGACGTGGTGATCGGCGCCGTCCTGGTACCGGGCGCCAGGTGCCCGGTGCTTGTGGACGAGGAGGTGGTGGGCCAGATGCGTCCCGGTTCCGTTGTGGTAGATGTTTCCATCGACCAGGGGGGATGCTTGCAGACCTCCCGCCCCACCACCCACTCCGACCCGGTGTACGTCCTGCACGATGTGGTCCACTACTGCGTCGGGAACATCCCGGGAGCCGTGCCGCGGACCTCCACCTACGCCCTGACCAACGTGACCCTTCCTTACGCTTTGCTCATAGCGGAAGTGGGGTTGCGAGAGGCGGTGAGGCGCGATCCCAGCCTCGCCAAGGGCGTGAACACCATCGAGGGCAAGATCACGTCGCGCCCGGTGGCGGAAGCCCACGGCATGGAATACGAACCGCTGGATATCGTCCTGCCCATCGATCTTCCCGGCGGACAGCTTTTTCCCTATTAGGCAGGTGGAGGGGGGATGCAGGGGGACGCCGGTGCCTGGCAGGAGCTGCTGAGGGAGTTCTCCGTCTTCCTGAGGACGGAGAGAGGGCTCGGCGAGCGCACGGTGGAGGCCTACATGAGGGACCTGCGCCGTTTTTGCGATTTCGCCGTGCGGAAGGGGTATGGGGCTCCAAGCGAGGTGAAGAGAGAGGGGCTGACGGAATTCCTCTCGGAGATGCGGGAGCGGGGGCTTGCGCCCCGTTCCCTGGCACGCATGGTGGCTTCGCTGCGCACCTTTCAACGCTTTCTCCTCGAGGAGGGAGGGGCTGAGTCGCTCCCCGTCGGCGACCTGCCCTATCCCCGCCACCTCAAGCCACTTCCCAGGGTCTTGAGCCGGGAGGAGGTGGAGTTGCTCCTGGACCAGCCCATGGTGGGGGATGCCGTGGGGTTGCGGGATCGCGCCATGCTGGAAACCCTTTATGGGACCGGGATACGCATATCGGAGCTGGTGTCTCTCAACGTCGAGGACCTCGACATGGAGGAGGGCGAGATGAGGGTGATGGGGAAGGGCGCGCGCGAAAGGGTGGTGCCTGTGGGAAAGACGGCCGCCGACGCCATAGCCGCGTATCTGGCCCACGGGCGCACCAGGCTGGCGCGTTCCCCCGCGCAGAGAGCGCTCTTCCTCAACGCGAGGGGAGAGAGGATCACCCGCCAGGGAGCCTGGGGAGTGGTGAAGAAGTATGCCCGCCGCGTGGGGCTGGAGGACGCCATGACCCCCCACACCCTGCGCCACAGCTATGCCACGCACCTGCTGGAAAACGGGATGGACCTCCGCTACATACAGGAACTCCTCGGCCACGTGAGCATCAGCACCACCCAGGTCTACACCCACGTGAGCAGGAGAAAGCTGCGGGAGGTTTACCGGAAGGCCCACCCCCATGCCTGAGCTCTCGAGGGCGGCGGCACCTTCTTGTGAGCGCTGGAGCGTGCTCCGTGGAGTGAACGGGGAAGCGTCCGTGGTGCGACGAGGGTTTCCCGGGAAAGGATTTGGTTATAATATATGGAAACATAACGGGAAAGGCGCGTTTTCATCACATGCTGCGCCATCTCGATACGAGGGAGGAGGTGATAGGACAGGGCTTAGTGATAAAAGAGGGAACGGAAGGAGGTGAAGCGATGCCCGACGTATCAGGGATAAGGGATTACATGATCAAAAAGACCATCAACGGCTTAATCTTCGTCTTACCCAACGTGCCCGACGACAAGCTGCTATCGTTCGCCGAGAAGTTCGTCAAGGACATCCGCTGGCCGGACGGGCAGGAATTCGTCAAGAACCTCATCCTTCAGGTGAAGAGGCGCCTCCCCGACCTGCACAAGAACGTGCGCAGGGGAGCCATCAACTTCCTCACCGACGCGCTCTTCTACAAGGCGCGGGCGAGGGAGGAGTTCGAGCGTCGCAGCGGCTTCAGCCCGCCCCTGCTCCTGGTCATCAGCCCCACCATGCGCTGCAACCTGCGCTGCGTGGGATGCTACGCCGGCATGTACTCGAAGAAGGACGACCTCCCTGCCGATGTTTTCGACCGCGTGATCCGGGAGGCCAAGGAGATGGGCATATATTTCATAGTCATCTCCGGTGGGGAGCCCTTCTTCTACGGTCCGCTGCTGGACACCTTCCGCGAGCATCACGACGTGACCTTCCAGGTCTACACCAACGGGACGCTCATCGACCGCGAGCTGGCGGGGACGATAGCCGAGCTGGGCAACGTCATCCCCTGCATCTCCGTGGAGGGATACGAGCGGGAGACAGACGAGCGCCGGGGGGAGGGCGTCTACGCCAAGGTCCTGCAGGCCATGGACAACCTGCGCGAGGCGCGGGCCCTCTTCGGCTTCTCTGCCACCGTCACCCGCTTCAACTCGGACCTCCTCACGAGCGAGGATTTTGTGGACTTCTACATGGAGGAGAAGGGGTGCTTCATCGGGTGGTATTTCCAGTACATGCCCATAGGCACCCGGCCTTCCCTTGACCTCATGACCACTCCCGAGCAGCGCATGCAACGCTGGGAGCGCATCAACCGCATACGCCGGGAGAGGAGGGCCCTCATCTCCGACTTCTGGTGCGATGGTCCCCTGGTCGGGGGATGCATGGCGGGAGGCCACAATTACCTGCACATCAACCAGAACGGGGACGTGGAGCCCTGCGTCTTCGCCCATTTCGCGGTGGACAACATCAAGGAGAAATCCCTGGAGGAGGCGTTGAACTCGGAGTTGTTCCGCAGCATCCGCAGCCGCAGGCCCTATCACCCCAACCTCCTGCGCCCCTGCATGATCATCGACCATCCCTACGTCCTGCGGGAGTGCGTGGCCGCAAGCGGTGCCAGGGCCACCCATCCCGAGGCGGAGGGGATACTCACCGAGCTGGCACCGGACCTCGACCGTTACGGCGAGGAGTACGGGAGGCTGGCCGACGAGGTGTGGATGGAACATTACCAGGAGCCTTACCTGCGGGCGGAAGGGGCCAGCTCGGCCTGACGCCTGGAAGGGAAGGGACAGAGGACCGCCCCGAGCGGGCGGTCCTTTTGTCGAAGCGGGAGAACGTCGACGCCGCCTTCTTGGACGTGCCGTGCTCGCGGGGCCCGGGATGCAGGGCGGCGGGGCGGGATGAAACCCTGGGGAAACCCTGGGGATTACAAGGGCGCGGCGAGGTGCAACCGTCGGCTTATGTCGTTCCCGCTGGGGTATGGGGCAGCGGGAGGGGGCCGTGCGGCTTCCGGCGTGCCGGGATACCAGGACAGGGGCGATAAAACCGCGTGGAACGGGAGGCTAAAGGCATGCGGGGGGAGAATGATAATATGATCCGTATCCGGAGCGTGAAAGGATGGGGGCATGGACGAGGTTTTCTTCGGGGAAGGGTGGCTCGACGAGCTTCTGAGGGAACCGGCGCCTCCCGAGGACTTCCGGGCGAGGGTAAGGAGCAGGCTGCGGGAGGCGGAGGAGGAAGGCGGGGTTTCCTGGGAGGACGAATGGAACGAGATAGACCTTCTCGTGTCCGCGGGGGAGGCCGGTGCAGCCCTGGGCAAAGGGGTGCGTTCGCTGCGCAGGGCGGTCGACCTGCTGGGTGGGCTCCTGGAGGGAAACGAGAGGGTGCTGGAAAGGCCGTTCAGCCCCTTCCTCGTGCGCAGGCGGGAGATAGCGAGGGTGCTGCATCCCCGCGAGGACGTGGAGAGGCTGGCCTCCTCCCGCGACGACCTGGACGTGGTGGTCAGCCTGGAGCTGGTCAACGATGCGCGGCGACTGCTGGCCAGCTGGGGGGTCAACGCATGGGGGGAGGAGCCATTGCGCGTCATCCCCCGCCTGGAGAAAGACCTTGAGGGGATACGCGGTATCCAGGCCTCCCTGCGCAAAAGCGAGGAGGAAGGGCTGGAGGACATTGAGGAAGAGGTGAAGCTGGCGGACCGCTTCGCCACCGTGGCCACCGATTTTGCCCGCGACCTCCTTGAGCTCCACCTGCTGAACACCCGCAACCCCGAGGTGCCCATGCGCTTCCGCATACTATGGGATACGGTGAGGCAGCTCGAGGAGGAAGACGCGGCCGCCGCCGCCTTCGAGGCCCTGCAGGTACTGCAGGAACTCCTGCAGCTGGCCGGGCTGGGTGGTGGGGAGACCCTGGAGACGGTGGACCTGCTATACGACCGCTTGAGCGATCCCGAGGGGCTGCGGCGGGCCGTGGACCGCCTCACGCAGGCGCGCAGGGAGGGAGCGGGCCTTCTCACGGCCGAGGAGGCCGGGGAGCACGTGAGGTCCATCCGGCAGGCCGTTACGGATCTGGGCATCGATCTGGAATAAAATGGATGATAGGGCTGGAAGCCGCGAGGGGACGCAGGGGACGTGCTTCGGGCACGGGAGACGTCCACCCTGTCCGGAGGCGCGGGTTGAAGGAAGCACGCCGTCGGCGCGCATGAGATGGCAGCGCCGGGGGAGGAGGACGTGATGGCGCGGCGCGCCGCTCGCGTGGTCTGGCTGGTCCTGGACGGCGTCGGGGCGGGAGCGCTGCCCGACGCCGCCGACTACGGCGACGAGGGGGCTGATACCCTGGGGCACGTTGCCGCGGCGACGGGCGGTCTGAGCCTTCCCGTGCTCGAGGCCATGGGTATCGGAAACCTGACGTCCGTACGCGGGGTGCGCGGTCGCCGCGATACCGTGGGGGCGTACGGAAGGATGATGGAGGCCTCCCCGGGGAAGGATTCCACAACCGGGCACTGGGAGCTCGCGGGCGTGATACTGCAGAAGCCCTTCCCGCTCTATCCCCGGGGTTTCCCGTCAGATCTGGTGGAACGCTTCGAGGGGCTCATCGGCAGGAAGGTGCTCGGAAACAGGGCCGCTTCAGGCACGAAGATCATCGAGGAGCTGGGGGAGGAGCACCTGCGCAGCGGCAGCCCCATCCTCTACACCTCCGCGGACAGCGTCTTCCAGCTCGCGGCGCACAAGGACGTGATACCCCTGGAGGAGCTCTACGACATGTGCCGGAAGGCGCGGGAGATGCTGCAGGGGGAACATGCCGTCTGCCGGGTCATCGCGCGCCCTTTCGTGGGCCGGCCGGGTTCCTTCCGCAGGATAGGCGCGGAAAGGCTGGACCTTTCCCTGCCGCCTCCGCGCCCTACCGTCCTGGACATGTGCAGTTCCGCCGGGCTTCCCGTCAAGGGGGTGGGTAAGGTGGGAGACCTGTACGCGGGGCGCGGCTTTATCTCCAGCCCGCACACGGAGGGCAACGCGGAGACCATGTCTCGCCTGCTGGAGGAGGTGCGTGCGGGAGGGGAGGGCATACTCATGGCCAACCTGGTGGACTTCGACATGCTGTACGGGCACCGGCGCGACGCGCGCGGCTTCGCCCGCGCGCTGCGGGAGGTGAACGACTTTTTGCCCCGCCTGCTGAGATCCATGGGGGAGGGGGATGTGCTGGTCGTCGTCTCGGATCACGGCTGCGACCCCACCTTCCACGGCAGCGACCATACCCGGGAATACGGCATTCTGCTCCTCTCCGGCGGCATGGTGAGGGAGGGCTGCGACCTGGGGACAAGGCGGACCTTCGCCGATTGCGGCAGGACCGTCGCCGATCTACTCGGCCTGGACGCGGAGGGGCTGGACGGGGAGAGCTTCGCCGCCGAGGCTTGCGCGGGATGAGTAGAAAGCGGGCTATGATACCCGCGCTGCCGGGAGGGTGCCGCAACGGAAGGCCGGAGGAGAAGGGCGGATCGCGGCGGGGAGGGCTTCGCGGGCGGGTTGCCGCGTCGTTACGGCATGCGCTTTGCGCATCGCGGGGGATCGGGGAGCGGGTTTCGGCGGAACAGGCGTTTAAGTGTACCCCAGGCTTCAGCGGAATAGGCATGAGGGTATATCCTTATCGTGGAAGACATTGTCGTGGAAACAGCCCGCCTGCGTGAGCGCGGCCGGGCGGGACGGCGGGCACGCCCGGCGGTGGCGTGCTCGAGTCCCCGGGGGAGCGCGGCGGGCGCGGTTCGGCGGATCGCGTGAAAGGACTGTCCGGTGGACGTCATCCTGGGACACGTCAACGTGGATTTCGACGCGCTGGCCTCCATGGTAGCGGCCAAAAAGCTCTACCCCGAGGCGGTGATGGTCTTCGCGGGGTCGGTGAACCGCAACGTGCGCGAGTTCATCGCCCTGCACGGGGATGTCCTGGAGTTCATGGACCCCAGGTCCCTCGATCGCGAGGCCATACGGCGCCTCATAGTGGTCGACAACCGCATCGCGGACCGCCTGGGCGAGTTCAGGGACCTCCCGGGAAGGGAGGGCGTGGAGGTCTTCGTCTACGATCACCATCCGCCGTCTCCGCACGACATGAAGGGCGTCAAGGACTACGGCGAGCCGCAGGGGGCGACCATAACCGTTCTCCTGAAAATAATCCGCCGCAAGAGGATGGCCATCACGCCCTTCGAGGCCACCCTCTTCGCTCTCGGCATCCACGAGGACACCGGCTCGCTCACCTTCGCCGGTACCACTCCCGATGACGCGGATGCGCTGGCCTACCTCATGCGCGAGGGGGCCAACCTCTCGGTGATCGTGCACTTCCTGGGCAAGCGGATGTCCCCCGCCCAGCATGAGCTCATGAAGAGGTTCATATCCGACCTGAGGCAATACCGTATCAACGGGGTCATGGTGACGGTGGCCAGGGCGCGCATGGACGGCTACGTGGAGGGAGCCTCCATGGTGGCGGGCAGGCTTGCCGAGCTGGAGAACCTTGACGTGCTCTTCACCCTCGCCGAGATGCAGAAAAGGGTGGTGGTGGTCGGCCTTTCCCGGTTGCACCAGGTGGACGTGGACGAGGTGCTCTCCGGGCTGGGCGGCGGGGGACACGCCAAGGCGGGGTCGGCGGTGATGAAGGGGTACAGGCTGGACAGGGCGGAGAAGGAGCTGCTATCCCTGCTGGAGGCCAAGGTGCGCCCCCTGGTCACCGCCAGGGAGATCATGAGCGGTCCGGTGAAGACGGTGAGCGAGGACACCCCCATCATCGAGGCGTCGCGGCGCATGGAGCTGACCGGGCACACGGCCTTCCCCGTGGTGGACGGGCGCGGGGACCTGGTGGGCATGATATCCCGCAAGGACCTGGACAAGGCGGGGCATCACGGCCTGGGTCACGCGCCGGTGAAGGGCTTCATGACCCGCGTCCTCATCGCCGTGGACGAGGATGCCTCCCTGCAGGAGATACAGACCCTGATGACCGAGAACGCCATCGGCCGCGTGCCGGTGGTCCGCGAGGGGAGGGTGGTGGGCATCGTCACCCGCAAGGACCTCGTCCGCGCCCTGCACGGCGCCGATTACCTGCGCGGTTTCGCTCCCCCGCAGCGCAGCACGGGTTACAACCGCTCGGAGATCATCGAGCTCATGCAGCGGCAGCTACCGGGCGAGGTGCAGGGAATACTGCGCACCATCTCCAGGGTCGCCGAGGAGGGCCGTTACGATGCCTTCCTGGTTGGGGGCGTGGTGCGCGACCTCCTCCTGGGCGTCCCCAACCTCGACCTGGACATCGTGGTGGAGGGGGAGGGGATCGAGTTCGCGCGCAGGGTGGCCCGCGAGCTGCAGGCGCGCGTGCGCAGCCACCGCAAGTTCGGCACCGCTGTGATCATCCTGCCCCACGGCAGGAGGATAGACGTGGCCACGGCCCGTACCGAGTTCTACGAGTATCCCGCGGCGCTGCCCACCGTGGAAATATCTTCCATCAGGCAGGATCTCTACCGCCGCGATTTCACCATCAACGCCATGGCCGTGGCCTTGAGCGGCGAGCGTTTCGGGGAGCTGCTGGACTACTTCGGCGGCTTGCGCGACCTGGAAAAGAGACAGGTGCGGGTGCTGCACAACCTGAGCTTCGTCGAGGATCCCACGCGCATCTTCCGCGGCGTCCGTTTCGAGCAGCGCTACGGTTTCCGCCTGGAGAGCCAGACGGAGATCCTGGCGCGAAGGGCGGTGGAGATGGAGATCGTGGGGAGGTTGACCAACGCCCGCGTCAGGGACGAGCTGGTGGACATCTTCTGCGAGCCGCTGCCCCTTCCCCTCAAGGCGCTGGAACGGCTGGAGGACCTGGGTGCCCTGCGCACCCTGCACCAGGATCTCGCCGTCACCGCGGCCATGAGGGAGAGGTTCCGACTCCTGGAGAGGCACCTGGAAGCCGCCCGCAAAGCGGTCGGCGACGCCGTGAAGGTCTGGGTGCTGTGCATGGCGGCCATGCTGGCCGATCTTCCGTCGCGTGAGTCCGAGAAATGGTGCCACCAGATGCGCTTGCGCCGCGAGGACTGCGAGGCGGTGCGCCAGTGCCTGGAGCGGGTGCCTGATATCATGCGCAGGTTGCAGGAGGGGGAGCCCCCGCCCAGCAGGGTCGCGTCGTTGCTCGAGCCCCTCGGGGGGGAGGCCGCGGCCTACCTGTACGTCATGGGTGGAGAAAAGGCGAGAAAGAAGATGAGGTCGTTTTACGGCAAGTGGAAGAAGATGAGCCCGAGCATCAGCGGCAGGGACCTCGCGGAGATGGGCCTGCCGCCCTCGAGGCTCTATTCCCAGATACTGGAAAAGATTAAGGCGGACGTGCTGGACGGCAAGGTGAAGGGAAGAGAGGAAGAGCTGGCCCTGGCAAGGACGCTGGTGGAGAAAGCGAAGGAGAGGAAGGCGGGATGAACCCATCGAGGCTGGAGATCTCGTTGTACATGATGGTGGGACTCATCGTGGGCGTAATCGTGCACGAGTACATGCACGGCTACGTGGCCTACCGCATGGGCGACACCACGGCAAAGCGAGCCGGGCGCCTCACCCTCGACCCGCTGGCGCACATCGATCCCTTCGGGACCGTCATCCTGCCCGGCATGCTCTTCCTCCTCAGCATCATGGGCTACGGGACGTTCATCATAGGGTACGCCAAGCCCGTTCCCATCAATCCCTTCCTCTTCCGCAAACCGCGCGGCATCATCTGGGTCTCCCTGGCCGGCCCCCTTTCCAACCTCTCGCTGGCGGTCGTCTTCTTCGGCCTGCTGCGCGTGCTGACCCTCTTCGAGGGGGGGGCGGTGCTCGACCGCGCGGTGATGACCTGCCTCTTCATCGCCTACATCAACGTGGTGCTCTGCGTCTTCAACCTAATACCCATACCGCCGCTGGACGGATCTCGCGTCCTGGGCTATTTCCTGCGGGGCGAGGCGAAGAGGTTTTACCAGTCCATGGAGGCCTACGGATTCTTCGTCATCCTCGTCCTCATCATGTTCTTCGGCTTCCTGTTCAGCAGCCTGGTGGGGGAGCTCGCCAACCTCATCCTGCGCCTCTATGGTCTCGGCGCCGTTTTCTGAGGTGGAAGAGCATGAACACCTGGCGCAACCTGCCCGGCAAGCTGAAGGTGAGCATGCTCTCCCTGTACCCGGGGCTGCGGCGCGAGGCGCGGCGGGCCGCTGAGGAACTGGGCGAGGGGGAGAAGGAACTCTTCCTGTCCCTGGGGCGCTACGATCTCGCCCACTCCCTGGCCATGGCGCGCAGGCTGGGGGACGATCCGCTCCTGCGCCGTGCCGCCCTCCTCCACGACACGGGAAAGCTCCGCCGGGACCTCGCCATACCCACGCGCTGGCTCTACACCTTCCTGGAGATCTTTTTCCCGCGGCGTCTGCGGAGGATGTGCACCGCCGTGGACGAGAGGGCGCGGGGGTGGGAAGTGCTGGAAATGATTGACAGCCTGCCCCGGGGATGGCGCCGCGGCTTTTTCGTCCAGTCGCATCACGGCGAGATAGCCGCCGCGATGCTGCGCCGGGCAGGAAGCGACGGCGAGCTGGTGCGCCTGGTGGAGGAGCACCAGGGCGAGCCACGCGACGCAAGGGCGCGGAGGCTGCGGGAGACTGACGACGCGCTCTGACCGCCCCGCCCCCGGGCCTTTCCGCCTCGGGATCAAGGACAGCGTGCGTGCGGCGTGTTCGCGGGATATCCTTTACAATGTGGGAAAGGTCATGGGGCGGGGTGGCGCGGCGCAGCCCCGCGGAACGCAGGAAGGAAGGCCTGAAGAGGAAGGAGGCGACTTGGCGAAAAGGATCCTTACCGGGTACCGTCCGACGGGCAAGCTCCACCTCGGTCACCTGCACGGGAACCTCAAGCGCATGGTCGAGCTGCAGGAGGAGGCGGAGTGCTTCTTCTTCATAGCCGACTGGCATGCCCTGACCACGGATTACCAGGACCCCTCGCACCTGCGCGCGTACAGCGAGGAGATGGTGCTGGACTGGCTGGCGGCGGGCCTGGACGCCGACAAGGCGGCCATCTACCGCCAGTCCGACCTTCCCGAGGTGGCCGAGTTCCAGCTCTACCTCTCCATGATCACGCCCCTGGGCTGGCTGGAGAGGGTTCCCTCCTTCAAGGAGCAGCAGGAGCAGTTGAGGGGGAGGGACATCGCCACGCACGGCTTCCTCGGCTACCCCGTGTTGCAGGCGGCGGACATCCTCATCGTGCGCGCGGACGGCGTGCCGGTGGGGGAGGACCAGCTTCCCCACCTCGAGCTCACGCGGGAGATAGTGCGCCGCTTCAACCACCTTTACGGGGAGACCTTCGCGGAGCCCCAGTCCCTTCTCTCGCCTTCTCCCCGCATACCCGGGACCGACGGGCGCAAGATGAGCAAGAGCTACGGGAACCAGATCTCCCTCGGCGATGACCCCGGGGAGATCCGAAGGAAGGTCGGCATCATGGTGACCGACCCTGCGCGCAGGACGCGCCGCGACCCCGGCGATCCTGAAAAATGCAGCGTTTTCGAGCTGCACAAGGTCTATACGCCCGACCGCCTGCAGGAGATAGCGGAGAAGTGCCGCACGGCGGGATGGGGATGTGTCGATTGCAAGGGGGTGCTCGCGGAGCGCGTGTCCGACTCCCTGCAGGGTTTCCGCGCCAGAAGGAAGGAACTGGAAAACAACCCGGGCATCGCCTGGGAAGTGCTGGAAGAGGGCCTGCGCAGGGTAAAGCCTGTGGCCGGCGAGGTCCTGGGAGAGGTGCGCCGGCGCATGGGCATCGCCTGAAGGAGGTAGCCTTGCCTTACCTGGTCAAGCTGGAGGTGTTCGAGGGCCCCTTCGACCTCCTTCTCCACCTCATCGGGCGCAAGGAGATAGACATCTACGACATCTCCGTCGCGGAGATCACCGACGAGTACCTGCGCTACATCGCGTCCCTGCAACAGCTCGACCTCGAGGTGGCCACGGAATTCCTGCTCATCGCCGCGACCCTCCTCAAGCTGAAATCGGATCACCTCCTCCCGTCCCCGCAGCGCGAGGAGGAGGAAGCGGCTCCCGGCGAGGTGCGCGAGGAGCTCCTGTGGAGGCTGCTCCAGTACCAGAAATTCCGCAACGCGGCCTCCCATCTCTGGGAAAGGCTGGGCAGGGAGGAGAGATATTATTACCGGGAGGTGGACCTGGAGGAGCCCTTCCGCGGCCTGGTGCCGGATGTGCTGCGCGGGCTCACCCTGCGGGGACTGGTGGAGACGGCGCGCGACCTCGTGGAGACGGAAAGCGAGGTGGATATCTCGTACATCGCGCCCATCAGGGTGAACATACCCGATTTCATCGAGCGCATAAGGAAGGTGCTGCGGCAGAAGGGGCATACCACGTACCGGGAGTTGACCGCCGACTGCGCGCTGCGCATAGAGCTGATAGCGACCTTTCTCGCGCTCCTTGAGCTCTTCAAGCTGGAGGAGGTAGACCTGAGGCAAGCGGTTCGCTTCGGCGATATCGAGGTGTATCCCGTGGAGGGTGAGAGCGATGGAGATCAGGCCCCTGGGCGGTAAGATCTGGAGGATGGGACCCGGCGAGGAGGATCCCGGGCGCGGAGAAGAGTTGCGGGGTGCGCTGGAGGCCATGCTCTTCGTATCGGGTGAACCCCTCACCGCGGGGAGGCTGGCGCAGGTCCTGGGCTGCGACGAGGGAACGGTTACGTCCATCCTGCAGGAGTTGCGCGAGGAATACGTGCGCTACAACCGGGGCGTGCAACTGCGCGAGGTGGGGGGAGGCTGGCGCATGCACACCCATCCCGCTTACGCGTCCCACGTGGAGAAGCTCCTGCTCTCCACGCGGCGTGCCCGCCTGACACGGGCGGCGGTGGAGACGCTGGCCATAATCGCGTACCTGCAGCCGATAACGCGGAGCCAGATCGCCAATATCCGTGGCGTGCAGTCGGAGAACATGGTCAAGGTGCTGGAGGAGTTGGGCCTGGTGGCGGAAAAGGGCAAGGAGAGGTCCCCGGGGGGGCCCGCGCTTTACGTCACCACCGACGCCTTCCTGGAGCGCTTCGGCCTCAACAGCCTCGAGGACCTTCCTCCCCTGGAGGATTTCGAGCCGGACGAGGAGACGGTGGAACGCATCTCCCGTTCCCTCGCCTCTGGTGAGGGTGGGGGAACGGGGAGCGAAGACGGGAGCGGGGATGCGGCCCGGGACGGCCTGGCGGCCGCAAGCGAGATACCGGGGTTGCCGGACGGGGAGCGGGAGGAGTCGCCGCCCGGCGCGACCCGAGGCGTTCCGCCGCGCGTTGTTACGTTGCGCGAGGACGGTGCACTTGGGGAAGAGAGGGGCGGAGAGGACTGAGGGAAGCCGCGGGGCGTCGTCGCATGCGGCGGAGTCCGCGCACGGCCCCGAACCGTGCGGGCGGAGGGGAGCGGGCGGCGGCGGCGAAGGCGCCGCGCCGCGACTCCAGAAGGTGCTCGCGGAGTGCGGGCTCGGCTCCCGGAGGCGCTGCGAGGAGATCATCGAGGCCGGCCGCGTGCGGGTGAACGGCAGGACGGCTTCCCTGGGGGATCGCGTGGACCCGGAGCGCGACCGCATAACGGTCGACGGCATCCCCTTGCGTCCACGCGGGGAAAAGAGATACGTACTGCTAAACAAGCCCGCCGGCTACATCACCACGGTCAGGGACGGCCGCGGCCGACCCACCGTCATGGACCTGGTGCACGAGGAGGGAAGGCTGTTCCCCGTGGGACGCCTGGACAAGGATACGCGGGGCCTCCTGCTCCTCACCGACGACGGTTACCTGGCGCAGCGCCTCCTTCACCCCAGCATGGGGGTGGAGAAGACCTACCTGGTGCGCGCGGAGGGTTATCTCACGACGCAGGGACTGGCCCGCCTGCGCAAGGGCATACGCCTGGAGGAGGGGACGACGGCCCCGGCCAAGGTGCGGGTCCTGGCCAGGAAGGGCGGGCAGTGCCTGCTCGAATTCACCCTGCACGAGGGGAAGAAGAGGCAGATAAGGCGCATGTGCGCGGCCGTGGGACTGCGGGTGGTGGACCTGGTGCGCACGCGCTTCGGACCCCTCGATCTCCGCGGGTTGGGGGAAGGCGAGTACCGTCACCTCACCGCGGACGAGGTCCGCAAGCTCATGGAGGTGGGTTGAGGGCTGCGGGGACGGACCGCGGATGCCGTATCGTTCACGCAGGCGCCGTACGGGTTGTGAGGGGCCCGGCCCGATGTGGTAAACTTTATTGCCGAAGCACAAGGAGGCGGGAAATGCAGCTGAGAGCCTTGAGGGGGGCCATCCTCTGCCGGGAGGACAGCAAGGAAGAGATCGTAGAGAGAACGGCACAGTTGCTGCGGGAGATGATCAAGCGCAACGACATCCGCCCGGAGGATATCGTCGACGTCATCTTCACGGCCACCGAGGACCTCACCGCGGAGTTCCCGGCGGCGGCGGCGCGCCATATCGGCCTCACCCACGTGCCGCTGCTGTGCGCCAGGGAGCTGTCCATAGCGGACGGAGCCCCGCGGTGCATAAGGGTGCTCATGCATTTCTATACCCGCAAGCACCCGCACGAGTTGCGCCATCCCTACCTGGAGGGAGCGCGCCAGTTGAGGACCGACCTGCCCGAGTGAGGCGCTCGCTCAAGCGAGGGGAGGGGGTCTCGCGCAGAAGCACGCGGGGCTTGCAAGCCAGGCGACACGGGGGTCCAGGACGACCGGGGGTGGAAGGACAATCGCTGCAGGGCCAGGGTCCCGCCGTCCCTCGGATTACGGCTTTTCCGTGAGGAAGGGGAGTGATCGGTATGGTCATCGTGATGCGACCCGGGGTGAGCGAGAAGGAGATCGAGGAGATCGTGCGCCTGCTGCACGATTCGGGGCTGGAGGCCCACATCTCGCGGGGCGAGTTCCGCACCGTCATCGGCGTCATAGGCGACGACGAGCTGGTGCTGCAGGTCCCCTTCCAGGCCTATCCCGCCGTGGAGAAGGTGGTCCCCATCCTGAAGCCGTACAAGCTCGCCAGCCGCGAATTCCAGGGCGAGGACACGGCGATAAAGGTGAACGGGGTCCAGGTGGGAGGGGGCACCTTCACCGTCATCGCCGGGCCCTGCTCCGTGGAGAGCGAGGAGCAGGTGGTGGAGGCGGCGCGAGTCGCCAGGCGTTGCGGGGCGCGCCTTTTCAGGGGAGGCGCCTTCAAGCCGCGCACCTCCCCGTACAGCTTCCAGGGCCTGGGCGAGGAGGGCCTGAAGCTCCTGGCGAAGGCGCGGGAGGAAACGGGCCTTCCCGTGGTGACCGAGCTGCTCGATGTGCGCGACCTGGAGCTGGTGTACCGCTACGCCGACGTTCTGCAGGTGGGAGCGCGCAACATGCAGAACTTCCTCATGCTCAAGGAGCTGGGGGGACAGGACAAACCGGTGCTTCTCAAGCGGGGGATGAGCGCCACGGTGGAGGAGTGGCTGATGGCGGCGGAGTACATCCTGAAGGAAGGCAACGGCAAGGTCATCCTCTGCGAGAGGGGGATCAAGACCTTCGAGACCGGCACCAGGAACACCCTCGACATATCCTCCGTCCCCATGGTAAAGAGCCTCTCGCACCTGCCGGTGATCGTGGATCCCAGCCACGCAACCGGCGTCAGCAACCTCGTGCCGCCGCTCTGCCTGGCAGCGCTGGCGGCGGGGGCCGACGGGGTGATGGTGGAGATGCACCCGCGTCCGCGCGAAGCCCTCTGCGACGGCTCGCAGTCCCTGGCGCCGGAGGATTTCGAGGTGATGATGGGAGAGGTGGCCAAGCTGGCGGGGTTCCTCGGGAAGCGGTGACGGGTGGCGCCGGGCGGGGAACGAAGCGCCCCGCCGGGCACCGCGGAAGCGGGGAAACCCCCGGTGCGGGGGCGGGCAGGAGGCGCCGCCGCGAGGGGAGAGGCGCGGTCGAGAACGGACATGGTAATCTATGGCAGATAAGTATTATGAGCGCGTGGGCATCCTGGGGACGGGACTCATCGGGGGGTCCATGGGGATGGCCATTCGCGCGGAAAGACTGGCCGAAAGCGTCACCGGCTACGATGCGGATGGACGCATGCTGCAGGAAGCCATGCGGCGCGGAGCCGTGCAGGAGACGGCGGGAAGCGCGCGGGAGCTCGCGTCCCTGTGCGACCTGGTGATAGTGGCGGTGCCGGTGCGCGCCATACCCGCGGTCCTCTCCGACATCGCCGGCTACCTGCGTCCCGGGACCACGGTGAGCGACGTGGGTTCGGTCAAGACGGGAATAGTGGAGGCGGCAAGGCGCGTGCTGCCCGGCCACTGCCACTTCGTCGGCGGGCACCCCCTTGCGGGTTCGGAGCAGAGGGGCGTGGAGTTCGCCGACCCCGCCCTCTTCCGGGACGCCTATTACGTGCTGACCCCGACCGGGGACTGCGACGCCGAGGCCTATTCCCGCCTGCACGCCCTCATAACGTCCCTGGGGGCGCGGGTCATCGCCATGGAGCCCGGCCTGCACGACCATGCCGTGTCGGTGATCAGCCACCTGCCCCATGTCACGGCCATGGGTCTCATGAACCTTGCCCTGCTGCGCGCCGAGAAGCATCCCCTGCTCGCCCTGGCGGCGGGAGGTTTCCGCGACGTGACCCGCATCGCGGCCTCCGACCCGGCCCTGTGGCTGGACATCCTCATGGAGAACCGCGTGGCGGTGGGCGAGTCCCTGCAGGAGTTCATCGACGCCCTGCGGCGGGTGCGGGAACTCTTGCGGGAAGGCCGGGAGGAGGAGCTTCTCGCCTGGATGGAGAGGGCCAGTTCGGGCAGGCGGAACCTGGCTCCCGCCCTGCGGGAATCCCTGGCCGAGCTCTTCGTCCTGGCGCTTCCGGTCGAGGACAGGCCGGGGGTGATCAGCGACGTCACCCTCACCGTGGGCGAGATGGGCATCAACATCGACGACCTCGAGCTCGTGCACCCCCTGGAAAGCGGCCAGGGCATCCTGCGCCTCACCATAACGGGGGAGCAGGCCGCCCGCATGGCGTCCGAAGCCCTGCGGAACAAGGGATACCGGGTGACCATGGGCAAGGCACTGGGAGAGGAATGACGGCGGGGAGGGTGCCGCGGTGGACATGATCTTCGGCAGCGCGAGGCCCCTGCGGGGCGAGGTGGTGGTGCCGCCGGACAAGTCCCTTTCCCACCGTGCCGCAATCCTGGGGGCCCTGGCCCACGGGCGCACCACCGCCGCTCCCTTCCTGCGGGCCGGTGACTGCCTGAGCACCCTTACGTGCCTGCGCAGGCTGGGGGTGGAGGTGCGTCTGTCGGGGGAGCGCCTGGAGGTGGAAGGGAAGGGGCCCGAGGCGTGGAAGCCGCCGCAAGGGGTCCTTGATGCCGGCAACTCGGCGACAACCATGCGCCTGCTGGCGGGAGCCCTGGCGGGGAGGCCCTTCCGCTGCGAGATCGACGGCGACGCCTCCCTGCGCAGGCGCCCCATGAGCCGCATCATCGAGCCCCTGGGCCGCATGGGTGCGCGCATCGTGGGGATGGGGGAGGGGGGACGCCCCCCGCTCGCCATCGAGGGCGGAAACCTGCGGGGTATAGAACACCACATGGAGGTGGACAGCGCCCAGGTGAAGTCGGCGCTGCTCCTGGCGGGGCTGCAGGCGGAGGGGGAGACGCGCATCCTTGGGGGGCGCTCCTCGCGTGACCACACGGAGAGGATGCTCCTGCTCATGGGGGCCGACCTGTCCTTCGAGGGCGAGGAGGCCCTGGTGATAAGAAGATCGGAGCTCGCGGGCGGGGAGATTGAGGTGCCCGGCGACATATCCAGCGCCTCCTTCCTCATCGCCGCGGCCCTCCTGGTGCCGGGGTCGCGCCTGCGCCTCAAGGACGTGGGGCTCAATCCAACGCGGGCCGGGTTCCTCTCCGTGGTGAACTCCATGGGGGCCCTGGTCGTGGAATCCGGGTACCGGGAGGTGAGCAACGAGCCGCGGGGGGACCTGGAGGTGGGAAGCACCGCTTTGAGCGGCGTGGAGGTCGAGGGACGGCGCATCCCCGCCCTCATCGACGAGGTTCCCCTGCTCGCGGTCATGGGCTGCCGCGCGCGGGGGGAAACGGTGGTGATGGGAGCGGAGGAATTGCGGGTCAAGGAGAGCGACCGCATAGCAGCCATATGCGGGGAACTGCGCAAGATGAGAGCGGACATCGAGGAGTTGCCGGACGGGTTCGTGGTCGCGGGCCCGGTTGAGCTCAGGGGCGCGCGGGTGGATTCCCACGGGGACCACCGCATTGCCATGGCCCTGGCGGTGGCCGCGCTCGTCGCCGAGGGGGAGACGGTCATCTCCGGCTGGGAATGCACGGACATCTCCTTCCCCGGCTTCGCCGTTCTGTTGCGGGAACTGGCGTCCTAAGGAAAGGCACGGGGGTGCGGGATGCGACGGCAAAAGGTGAAGGCGGAGGAAGCCGTCATCGCCATAGATGGGCCGGCGGGGGCGGGGAAGAGCACGGTGGCGCGTGAGCTGGCCCGCAACCTGCGCATGGCTTACCTTGACACGGGGGCCATGTACCGGGCCCTGACCCTGAAGGCACTGCGCGCGCACATGGATCTGGACGACGAGAGGGGCCTGGCGGGGATGGCGAGGGCGACGGACATCGTGAACGTCTACCGCCCACGCGCCCGGCCTCCCTATCGCGTCTGCATGGACGGGGAGGACGTGACCTCCGCCATCCGTTCGCGTGAAGTATCAGCCCATGTTTCCAGAGTCTCGTCCCATCCCGCCGTGAGGAAGGAAATGGTAAGAAAACAGCGCATGCTTGCAGGCGGGGGCGGCGTGGTAGCGGAGGGCAGGGACGTGGGCACGGTGGTCTTTCCCCGCGCCCACCTCAAGTTCTTCCTCACCGCGTCCACGGCGGAGCGAGCGAGGCGGCGCTACAGTGAGATGAAAGAGGAGGGATACGACGTCTCGCTGAAAACGGTGCAGCAGGAGATGGTGCGCAGGGACCACCTCGACTCCACGCGGCGGACCAATCCCCTGCGCAGGGCTCCAGACGCGCTGCTCGTGGACACCACGGGGCTCTCTGTGGCAGAGGTGGTAGGGAAGCTGCTGGCCCTGGCGAGAGACAAGATCGCGTGGTGACCGGTTGATGCGGTCAAGGCGAGCGACTTTCCCTTCATCTCCCCGCCGTGGGAGGTGGCGGGCGTGGAGACCGCCGCGCGTGGTCGAGGTCAGGGAGAACAGCCCGTGCCGAGGCGCGGTGGAGGAGGGGGACCTCCTTCTGGCGATCGCGGGAAGGAAGCCCCGTGACTTCATCGACTGCATGGAATGGGGCGACGCAGCGCGAGTGCGGCTCACCCTGCAGCGAGGCGGGAGGGACCTGGTCTGCGAGGTGCGCAAGGAGGAGGGCGTGCCCCTGGGGTTGGTCTTCGACGAGCCCGTCTTCGACGGGGTGATGACCTGCCGTAACCGCTGCCGCTTCTGCTTCGTGGACCAGATGCCGCCGGGCCTGCGCCCCTCCCTCTACGTGAAGGACGACGACTACCGCCTCTCCTTCTACTACGGCAATTTCATCACCTTGAACAACCTTGGCCGGGGAGAATTGCGCAGGATCGAGCGCCTAAGGCTTTCTCCGCTCTACGTTTCCCTCCACGCGACGGATGCGCGTCTGCGCTCCTACCTCATGGGAGGGAACGCCAGCCGAGGACTGGAAGCCCTCGCGAGGCTGCTGCGCGCCGGCCTGGAGATCCACCTGCAGGTGGTGGCCTGCCCGGGGATAAACGACGGGGAGGCCCTGCGGCGGACTTGCGAGGAGGTGTTGTCGCGTTACACGGCCGCTTCCCTGGGGGTGGTTCCCGTGGGCCTCACGCGCCGGGCTGCGCTCACGGCGCCGGGGATGCGGACCTTTGACGCGGGCACGGCGGCTGCCCTGCTGGAGGTGGTGCACGGCATGCAGGAGAGAGCGCTGGAATTACATGGCAGGAGGATATTCCACGCCGCGGACGAGTTCTACCTCCTGGCGGGGGAGGATTTTCCGGAAGCGTCCGCCTACGAGGGATACCCGCAGCTGGAGAACGGGGTGGGGATGGCGAGGAAATTCCTGGACGAGGGTCTTGGCGGCGGCACGGAGGGGAAGGGTAGGACCGCGGGGCGCGGCCTCATCACGGGCGAGGCGGGGGAGAACGTCATAAGGAAATTACTGGAAAGAGTTTCAGGTGGAGAGGCGGAGGTGGTGGCGGCGCAGAACCTCCTCTTCGGGGGCTCGGTGACCGTCACTTCCCTGCTGGGAGGAGGGGACATCCTGTCCGCGCTGCGCGCGCGCCGACCTTCCTGTCATACGTTACTCATACCCGAGAACCTCTTGCGCGAGGGGCGCTTCCTGGACGACATGACCCTCGCTGAGGTGGAGGAGAGGTCCGGCTACCGCCTGCTCCCCACCGCGGTAAACGGGAGGGCCTTTCTGGAGGCGTTGACCGGTCGATGAGCGGCGGTGGCCCTCGCTTTTTCACCGGCGAAAACCCGTCCGGGCACGGCTGTTCCGGCTTGTGGTCGGCGCCTGAAAGGGTTACGCGTAGCGGTTGCGAGCTTGCCACGGGGAAAGGCGCCGGCGAATCGGTTATGATCTTGGAAGGCGAAGGAAACGGGAGAAAACGCAAGGAGAAGCCGAGGTCATGGGTGGAGCAGGCAGGAAGGTGATCTCGCACCTGCCGCTGGTGGCGGTGGTGGGCCGCCCCAACGTGGGCAAGTCCACGCTTGTCAACCGCATCGTGGCCCGGGGAGAGGCCATCGTGGAAAGCGAGCCGGGGGTCACCAGGGACCGCAATTACTTCGTCGCCTCCTGGAGGGGGAGGGAGTTCCGCATCGTGGACACCGGCGGGTTGGACCCGGTGGCGGAGGAATCCCTGGTACAGGCCATCGGCCGCCAGGCCCTGGCGGCGGTTGAGGAGTGCGACCTGGCGCTCATGCTGGTGGATGCGACGGAGGGCATGACCCCTCTCGACCAGGAGGTGGCGCAGTTGCTGCGGAGGACCGGGAAGCCGGTCATCCTGGTGGCCAACAAGGTGGACAACAGGCGCCGGGAAGAGGAGGCCGTGGAATGGTACGAGCTTGGCATGGGTGACCCCTGGCCGGTTTCCGCCATGCACGGTCGCAACATCGGCGACCTGCTGGACGCGGTGGTGGAAAGCCTTCCCGAGGCGACCGCCCTCGAGGAAGCGGAGACCCCGGAGACGGTGGTGGCGGTGGTGGGGCGCCCCAACGTGGGGAAGTCCACGCTCTTCAACCGCCTGCTGGCCGAGGAGCGCTCGCTGACCAGCGAACTTCCGGGGACCACGCGCGATGCGGTGGATACCTTGATGGAAATAGACGGCAAACGGTACCGCTTCATCGACACCGCCGGCTGGAGGCGGCGCACCCGCGTGAAGGAAGGGGTGGAGTTCTACAGCCTGGTGCGGGTATGGAGGGCCATAGACAGGGCGCAGGTGGTCCTGCTGGTGCTGGACGCCTCCCAGGGGGTCACGGACCAGGACCAGCGCATAGCCGCCCGCATCAAGGAGGACGGGCGCGCCTGCGTGGTGGTCCTCAACAAGTGGGACGTGGTGAAGGGCGGCGGCAGGGCGCAGGAGGTCTACGCGGACGCCGCGGAGAAGCTGCGTTTCGTTGGATATGCGCCTTTCCTGCGGGTGAGCGCCCTCACCGGGCAGGGAACGGGGCGCATCCTGCCTACCGTGGACCGCGTCAAGGGTAACTGGGAGACGCGCATACAGACCTCCCACCTCAACGACCTCCTGCACCGCCTCCTCTCACAATCACCGCCGCCGACGCGCAGGGGGAAGCGGCTGCAGTTCTACTACGCCACCCAGGCCCGCACCGCGCCGCCCCAGTTCGTTTTCTTCGTGAACCGACCCGACCTGGCTGACGCCTCTTACGAGAGGTACCTGGAAAGGAAGCTGCGCGAGACCTTCGCCCTGGAGGGTACACCCATCCGTATCGTGCTGCGCTCCCGCCGCTTAAGGCGCGAAAGGTCGTGACGGCGGGCGTGGGCTGAGGAGCGCTCGCGGGGCGGATGCGGGGCGGAAGCAGGGCGGAAGCACGCTGCAGGCGAACGGCGGCTTCCCGGCCACGCGGGGCGATATATTCTGGCCAGGGGCGAAAGGCGCCGGTGATCGTGGAAACCGCGCAGCGCGCGGTGTGTTATATTCTACGGTGGTCTTCGGTGGCCCTGCCGTGGCCGGTTCCGTCTTTGTCATCGGCGGCGGCTCGCTTTGGTAAGGACGCGCCTCGCAGGCGCAGGGGGGTGAAGTATGGTTTACAGGGCCGTACTGTGGATGGTCGGCAGTTACCTCCTGGGCTCCGTTCCCTTCGGGCTCGTGGTCTCCAGGCTCGTTTTCCGGCAGGACGTTAGGCGCCTGGGGTCAGGGAACATAGGCGCAACCAACGTACTGCGCAATTTCGGGGTGCGCCCCTTCATCGCCGTCACCATGCTGGACATGGGCAAGGGGATAGCGGCCGTGGCGGTGGCCAGGGCGCTGGGTCTCGGACCCGCCCTTTCCCTGCTGGCGGGGCTCCTTTCCATCGTGGGGCACAACTGGAGCCTCTATCTCCGCTTCAAGGGAGGCAAGGGCATCGCGACCAGCGGGGGGGTCATCATCGCGGCCTATCCCTGGCAGGTGACCGTTGCCGTGGTGGGCACCTTTCTCCTCGTGGTGCTCATCACCCGCATCATGTCCCTGGGTTCGCTCTCCGCCGCCCTGGCCTTTCCCGCAGCGACGCTCATCGTCCTGCACGGCAGGCTGAACAGGTTCTGGCCGCACCTCGTCGTGTCCTGCCTGGCCAGCGCCTTTGCCGTCTACAAGCACCGTGACAACATGCGGCGCCTGCTGGCCGGCGAAGAGCCGAGGATAAGGATAAGACGCGGGGTCGAGGAGGGGGAAGGCGCATGAGGGTGGCCGTTCTGGGTGCGGGAAGCTGGGGGACGGCCATGGCCTCCCATCTCGCCACCATGGGGCACGATGTGCGCGTGTGGGCGCGTGAGGAGGAGGTGGTGGAGGGCATCAACCGCGGGAGGCGCAACCCACTTTACCTCGTCGAGCTCGAGATCCCGCGGGGGGTGAGCGCCCACGCGGGCCTGGAGGACGCCCTGCAGGGCGCGGAGCTCGTGGTGATGGCGGTTCCCTCGCGCTGGACGAGAGAGGTCGCGGCACGCGCCGCACCCCTCGTGCCCGCAGGGGCCGCCGTGGTCAACCTGGCCAAGGGCTTCGACTACAGGAACGGCGAGCGCCTCTCGGTGGTCATCGCGAAGGAGCTGCGGCGCGATCCCCGGGAAGGGGTGGCGGTGCTCTCGGGTCCCAACCACGCGGAGGAGGTATCGCGCGGTGTTCCCAGCGCCACAGTCATAGCGTGCGGCGACGCGTCGCTGGCGCGGGAGCTGCAAGCCGTGTTCAGTTCCGATTATTTCCGCGTGTACACCAACCGCGACGTCATCGGCGTCGAGGTGGGTGGAGCATACAAAAACGTGGTGGCCATCGCCGCAGGGGTGCTGGACGGGCTGGGCCTGGGAGACAACACCAAGGCCAGCCTGATAACACGGGGGCTGGCGGAGATGGCGCGTTTCGGCGCTGCCCTGGGGGCCAATCCCATAACCTTCTCCGGCCTCTCCGGGATCGGCGACCTTATCGTCACCTGTATAAGCCGCCATTCGCGCAACCGTGGCTTCGGCGAGGAGCTGGGACGGGGAAAGGAACCCGGGAAGGTCCTGCAGGCGAGCCGCATGGTGGTGGAGGGGGTGTACACCACGGGCATCGTGGTGCAACTGGCCCGGGAACTGGACGTGGAAACCCCCATCGCGGACGGCGTGAAGGCGGTGCTCGACGGGGAGGGAAAGCCCGCCGAGGTCGCGCGCCGGCTCATGACCCGCCGCCTCAAGGAGGAGACGGAGGAATCGCTTTATCGCGATTTCCTCCTGCGGGAAGGCGGGGAAGGCTGAAAGAGGCGGTGCAGGGGCGCCCTCTCCACGCGTGCGCGAGCACGGCAGATTTCCTTTTCTGCCGCCGGTGTCCCTTGATCTCGACCGCCCGGGTCCCATGATGCGGGCGCTCCTCGTCCGCGGCGGAGCTTCACTGGCGCCGATGCCTCCGTGCACGGGACGGCACACCGCATGAGGTGTCCTGTCGCGCAGGGCAACCCGTTGCACGGGACGACCCACCGAACTATATATACCGCCTCGTGGGAAGACCCGTTGCACGTGATACCCCGTTATAAGGGCTTCCCAATACGTGATGCAAGGCACCTTGTTACGATGGCGACCCCGTCATACGAGACATCCCGCTGCGGGTCAACGATCTCGAGCGCTTGACACACGGCGCGTGGGCGAGATGCGCCCCCCTTTTTTTTGTAGGCGTCACCGGCGTAAAAATGTCGTCACCCCCGCCTATCATGAAAATGCTCGCTGAAGGGAAGGAGTCATACGTGAGACGCGTTCTGTACCTGCTGGTGACGCTGCTCGCACTCGCGCTGCTGGCGGAGGTCGCACTGACCGTGCTCGTGCAGAGGGGCATGGAAAGGGCCTTGGCGCGGCGCTACGGTCTCCCCGACGACCTCGAGGTAGCCGTCGGCGCCTTCCCCTTTCTCGTCAGCCTCGCGCGCGAGCGCATAGGCGAGCTGCGGCTTTCATGGAGGGGGGAATGCCTGCTCTCCCACGCGGGCGGGGAGAGCGCCGTGACCTACCATTGCGTGGCCTATCTTTACGATGTCGAGGTTAGCTTCGCCTCTCTCCTGCGGGGCGACCTGCAGATGCGCTCCCTGTCACGCGTTGACGCACACCTGGATATACCGCTCACGGAGGCTGCCACCCTCCTGGGCGTGGATGACGTCACCGTGACCGGTGACGGCGGTCTCCTCGTTACGAGTGCAGAAGGCGGCGAACGACGTTACGGGGTGAGAGTCATCGGAGACGACGGCATCGCCTTTTCAACGGACATCGATTCGGGGGGTCCGGGCGGTGTGTCGTCTGAGCCCGTACCGCAGGCCCAGGGAGGGGAACCAAACTTTCGTTTATCTGGCCTCCCGATGGAAGCGAAGGCCGTAAGCGCCACCATCGACGGGGACAGGATCGTGATCGAGATCTCCATACCCGAGTGGGTGAGCTACCTGGAATACTCGACCACTACTTCAGACTTTAAGCATGAATATGAGCTTTACGGAGAGGTAAGCGTTTCTTCCATAAACATGAGGTAAAAAGTTAGCAAAATCGGGAAAAAAGAGGTGAAAAAGGGTTGACAGCTCAATATCTTGTATTTTACCTTGATTCCACAACACAACATGTTGAATCGCAGCTACCGGCTGGGGAGGGGAAAGCCATGAAATGCCCCTTTTGCGGTTATCCGGACAGCAAGGTCATAGATTCGAGAAACGCGGAACAGGGGACGGCGATAAGGAGGAGGAGATCCTGCAAGCAGTGCGGCAGGAGATTCACCACTTTCGAGAGACACGAACGTATGCCCATCGCCGTGGTGAAGAGGAGCGGGGACAAGGAGCCTTACAAGAGGGAGAAGCTCCTGGCGGGCTTGCGCAAGGCATTTGAAAAGAGGCCGGTGACCAGCCAGGAGATAGAAGACCTGGCCATGGCCATCGAGGCGGAGTTGCGCGAGGAGGGTAAGAGCGAGATACCATCGAGCGCCATAGGCATGGCCGTGCTGCGCAGGCTTAAAGAGATGGACGAGGTGGCCTACCTGCGCTTCGCATCGGTTTACAAGGAATTCAAGGACATAAGCGAGTTCCAGAGCGAACTGGGGCAGCTGCTGGAAAAGAAGGTGGAGAAGAGCCGCACGCCTCAGGGACGTTAAGGGGAGAGAAAGCTGAGAGAAAGGGGGGGTAGGGAAGTGACGGCCGCCAGTAACATAAGGGTTCTCAAACGCAAGGAGGCTGCGGAGGACGCAACGGATATAGCCCTCCTGGTAAGCACATCCTCGAAGGAGGAGATCAACCTCTGGGACAAGAGCAAGATAGTGAACTCACTCATCCTGGAGACGGAGGCCAGCCAGGAGCTGGCGCAGGAGATAGCGGACCGCGTGGAGGAGAGGATCGTGCAGGGTGGGATGAACACGGTCACCACCTCCATCATCCGCGAGCTCGTCGACCTGGAGCTTCTCGAACGCGGCCTGGGCACCATGCACAAGAAGCACTCCCACCTGGGCCTTCCCATGTACGACGTGGAGCAGATAATCACCAGCGCCAACAAGGAGAACAGCAACACCACCCACAACCCCGAGTCCATAAACCTCACGCTCGCGGAGGCCATACTCAAGGAATTCGCCCTGCGCAAGGTGTTCTCCGAGGATATCGCCCGCGCACACATGCTGGGCGACATCCACCTGCACGACCTGGGTTTCATCATCCGTCCCTATTCCTACCTCGGGGACACCGTGATCCACTGGAGGGTCAAGGGCTCCCCGCTCGTCTTCACCACCACCATGGAGCAGCTCTACCATCTCCTTCCGGGAGAAACGCGGCCGGAGCCTACGGTAAGGGTGAAATACCCCGGAGAGCTGGAGATCCTCGACCGCGGCGGTAGCTGGACGGAGATCAAGCGGGTGGTGAAGAAGGACCGCCTGGGCAAGCAGATGGTCTTCATCGCCACCTCCGACGGCAGGTTCTGCGTGGTCACCCACGACCACCCCGTGATCACCGCCGACGAGGTAAAGCCGGCCTCCCTGGTGGAGGTGGGTGAGGAGGTGGAGACCCTGGAGCTCCCCGAGGACAAGGCCCTCCGTTTCGAGGAGATGAACATCACCCACCTCCTGGAGGCCAACGCCTCCACCCTCAGGCTGCGCTTCCACGCCGAGGACGTCGTCGAGGCGCGAAGGCGGTTGAGCGAGATGGTCTCCAACGCTTCCCGCGCCGGGGCGCGCCGGGAGAGGAGGGGAAGGGAGCGGGCGAGGACGCCTTTCGGCGGCAGGTCGGGCCTGGCCAGGGTGGTCATGGTGGAGCCGGTCGAGGTGCTCGACGTCTACATCTACGACGTGACCACCGGGAGCGGGACCCTTATCGCCAACGGCATCTACTCCCATAACTGCGGCGGGCACAGCCTCGAATACATAAAGAAGTACGGCATCTCGCTCCCCAACATCACCAGCACCTCGCGCCCCGCCAAGCATCCGGAGGTGCTCATAGGGCACATGGTGAAGATGGCCTCCACCCTGCAGTCGCATTACGCCGGCGCCATCGGCTGGGAGGCGGTGAACATGTTCTTCGCTCCCTACCTGGTGGGGCTGGGGTACGAGCGGGTCAAGCAGCTGGCCCAGATGCTCATCTACGAGTTCAACCAGCTGGCGGGGGCCAGGGGCAGCCAGGTGGTCTTCACGGATTTCAACCTCTACTGGAACATACCGCGCCATTTCCGCGAGACCCCGGCCATCGGGCCCGGCGGCGTGTACACGGGAAAGACCTACAAGGAATACGAGAAGGAGGCGCAGACCTTCCTCAAGGCCCTCTTCGAGGTTTACCTGGAGGGGGACGCCATGGGCAAGACCTTCGTCTTCCCCAAGCCCCTGCTCCACATCAGCGAGGATTTCTTCCGCACCGAGGGGCACGAGGAGTTCCTCGAGCTGGCCTGCAAGGTCGCGTCGCGACAGGGGATAACCTACTTCGTCTTCGACCGCGGCGACGAGGTCACCGTATCGCAGTGCTGCCGCCTCAAGCTGCGCCTGAAGGAGAGGGATCTCCAGGAGACCATGACCCCGGAGAAGATGCGCTTCACCGCCCTGCAGAACATCACCATCAACCTGCCCCGCATAGCCTACAAGGCAAACGGCTCCGACGAGGTCCTCTTCTCGGAACTGCAGAAGGCCATGCACATGGTGGCCAGGGCGCACATACAGAAGAGGGACTTCATCGCCAGCCTCCTGGAGCTGGGGGTGAACGGGCCCCTCTCCGTGCTCTGCGACGCCAAGGACGGGGAGCCCTACCTGAGGCTGGACAGGCTGACCTACCTGGCCGGGCTCCTGGGCCTCAACGAGATGGTGCAGTACCACACGGGTCAGCAGCTGCACGAGTCCACGCAGGCTCTGAAATTCGGGCTCAAGGTGGTGGCGCACATGAAGAGGGCGTGCGAGGACCTCTCCGGGGAGTACGGGATCAACCTGGTGCTGGAGGAGTCGCCGGCGGAGTCGAGCGGCTACCGCCTGGCGAAGCTGGATATGAAATACTACCCGGCGCAGGCCTCAAGGGTGCTCAAGGGAAACCTCGAGAGCGGGGAGTACTACTACACCAACAGCGTGCACCTCAACGTGGAGGCGGACATCGACTACATAGAGAGGGTGAAGAAACAGAGCCTCTTTCACCCGCTCATAGAGGCGGGCGCCATCTGCCACATCTGGTTGGGGGAGCACGAACCCGACCCGGAATCCATAAAGAACTTCGTCATCAAGACCTTCCGCCAGACGCAGTCCTCCCAGATCGCCTTCTCACCGGAGTTCACGGTGTGCAACGACTGCCGGCGTACCCACCGGGGCCTGCAGGAGAAGTGCCGCGACTGCGGTTCGGAGAACGTGTACGGCATAACCCGCATCGTGGGATATTTTTCCAAGATAACCACCTGGAACAGGGGAAAGCTGGGGGAGCTGAAAGACCGCCTGCGCACGGACATGAAAGGAGGGCTGAGGCATGCAGCACCTTAAGGTGTTCATAAAGCGGGATTGCCAGAAGTGCCCGGCGGCCAAGGAGGTGGCCGCGCGATTCCCGCGGACGGAATACTACGATATAGACGAGGTGGACGGCCTGGCGGAGGCCGCCTTCTACAGCGTGCTCTGCACGCCTTCCATCGTGGTGGTGGACGAGGAGGGCATGGAGCTCCATGCCTGGCGCTGCACGGTGCCCTCCTCGCGGGAGATCGCCGAGTGGTTGAACTGAGTGAACCGAGAGATGTCCTGTTTTGACAGCCTGTGGGGCCTGCTGCCCTCGAGCATGATGGACTGGCCCGGCAAGGTGAGCGCCGTGCTCTTCCTGGGCGGGTGCAATTTCCGTTGCCCCTACTGCCACAACCCCGAGCTGGTGAGGGCGGACGGGAGCCTCGCGGCGGGTGAGGGGATGCGGTGGGAGGACGTGGCGGCCTTCCTCCGCTCGCGTGTGGGCTGGATAGACGGCCTCTCCGTCACGGGAGGGGAACCCACCATCCACGACGACCTGCCCCGCCTGTGCTCGCTTGCGCAGGAGGCCGGTTTCCCCGTCAAGCTGGACACCAACGGAACCCGACCCCGCATGCTGCGCAGGCTCATCGAGGAGGGGTTGCTGGACTTCCTGGCCATGGACATCAAGACATCCCTGGAAAAATATCCCATGGTGGCGAGGCGGCCGGTGGATGTCGCGACCATCCTGGAATCCATCGACATCGTGCTGGAAAGCGGCATAGAGCACGAGTTCCGCTGTACCGTTGTGCCGGGGCTGGTGGACCTCTCCGACCTGCTCTCGCTCGCCCGCCTCATCGCGGGCGCGGACCGCCTGGTGCTGCAGCAGTTCCGCCCGGAGCATACCCTCGACGCCTCCTACCGCGAGGTGCGCCCCTACCCCGAGGACCTGTTGCTGCGATGGGCGGAGGAGCTCGCGGCGCTCGTCCCCACGCGGGTGCGCGGCGTGCTGTCCATGCAGTTGCAGCACTGAGTCGGAGGCGGGGCGGATGGCACGTGCGGGACGGTGGGTCGTGATGCTGCTTTGCGGGAAAGTCCGGGAGGCGGGACATGGACGGAAACGGGAACGGCGCCGACAAGGTGCAGGACCCTTTCGCCGAACCGAGCCAGGCGCTGCGGCGCCGTGAGGCGAGCGAGATCGCGGAGACGGCCGGCGTGCCCGTGGAGGGGAACAGGCTGCGCCTCGCCTTTCTCCGCTGGGAGATACTGGTATACCATCCCGACCTGCGCATGGAGGTCCCGGATTTCCTCAACAACTTCGTGGTCAAACTCCTCGCGCTGCTCTACCTGGCCAACGCGCGCGCCGTGCCCCTGGCCAACCAGTGGGTGCCCTACCGCGAGCTGAAGGACGGTCTCTTCTACGTGAAGAGTTTCTCGGACACGGTGGAGGACCGCCTGCGCCGCCGCTTCGGGGACGATCTCGAGGGTATGCGTGCGGCCTGCCTCGCGCTGGGAGGGAGGGAGGTGGAGCAGGGGGACCTGGGAATGGTGCTGAACACCTTTCCGCGCCTACCCCTGCTCTTCATCGCATGGAAGGGGGACGAGGAGTTCCCGCCCAGCGTGCGCATCCTCTTCGACGCCTCTGCGACCAGCTACCTGAACGCCTTCGAGCTGCGCATGCTCTGCGGCGAGATAGCCAACCGCCTTATCGGGATAGCGGACGGCCGCCTGCAGCTTCCCCCGTGCGCATAGGGGATTGCACGGGCGTAGGGGCGGCAACCCGGAGATCACAACGCACCCGGCTCGCGCCGCGGGGCGCCGAGAACGCGCGCGCCCGGCCACGCCGCGTTGGCGCGCATGGTGGGCAGTGTGCGGTTTCGCTGGCGCGGCAGGTGGTATACGAAATGGAGGTAAACATAATAAACTGTTAAATAGTTAACGGTGACATAAGGGAGGAGCACGTTGACGTCCCGGGTGGAGACCATTGTCCTTGGGTTGCTGGCGGAGGGGGAGAGGCACGGCTACGACCTTATCCGCCATATGGAAGAGCGCGGCTTCCTGCGCTGGACGGGCGTGAGTAAGGTTGCCGTCTACAAGGCCCTGGCGAGGCTGGAAAGGGAAGGCAGCCTCGCTTCCTGGCCGGAAAAAGACAGCAACATGCCGGAGAGAAGGGTGTTCGGCATCACCGCGGAGGGACTGGAGAGGCTGCGGGACGCGGTGTACGCCCTCTGTGCCGAGGAGGAGCCGTTGCGCATGCATTCCGCCGTGGGCCCGGCCTTCTTGAGCGCGCTGCCTCCCTCCGAGGCGAGGGAGGCGCTGGAGAGAAGGCTCTCCTTCCTGGAGGCGCAGGCGAAACGCATCGCCGACGAGAGGGAACTCCTGGAGGGAGTGGCGGAGGAGACCCATCTCCTGATCCTGGATCACGAGCTGCGCCTGTACCGGGTCGAGGCGAGCTGGCTCTCGCTCATTATTGATAAAATAGATTCCGGAACAGGTACCGCGGAGGCAGGGACGGGCGGTCGGCGCAGGCGCGGGAAGGACGCGGAAGGCGAGCGGAAAGGCGTGGCCAGGGGTGAGCGGGGATAGCAGGAGCAGGAAGATACTGGAAGAGGCCGAGAGGCTGGCCTTCGAGGTGGGCTACCGTCGTTTCAACATGGACGACCTCTCGCAGCGGCTGCGCATGAGCAAGAAGACCATCTACGAGTCGTTTTCCTCCAAGGACGAGCTCTTCACCACCGCCCTGAATCGGCGCGCCGGCAAGATATTGCGCCGACTCCAGGAGATACTGGACCTGGACGAGGACGCCATGACCAAGCTCTACCTGGCGAGCAAGCACATCGTGGACGAGCTCTCCCACATCAAGCCCTCGCTGGTGAAGGAAGTGGAGACCTTTTTCCCGGACGTCTTCAACGTCTACGGTGACTTTTACCGCAGGATAGTGGCGGGAGTGGTGAGCATCATCGAGGAGGGCGCGCGCACGGGCGTCTTTCGCAGCGACGTCAACCCGCTGGTCTTCGCCTACCTGGTGCAGGGGATGGTGGAACTCTCCAGCAACCCCTACCTGCTCATCGAGAGCGGCCTCAGCCTTGAGGAGGTATACACGGCCTTCATGAAGATCATCATGGAGGGGATCGTGGCGCAGGGCTTCCGGGGGGAGGAAGGGGAGGGCAGGCGAACGCGCTCGCGAGGCGAGGAATCACGCGCCGCAACGTGATGTTTTGCGAATCCGTGCGGAAAAAGAGGGAATCGTGGTGACGTCAAGCGGTAAGGTTTCGGGGGAAGCGCGACGGGCGGCGATGCATCCACTTGACAGCATGCGGAGAGGGATGGTTGAATGGTTTAAACTGATAAACCATTATCAGTTTTTTCGTTTCCAGGCGCCCCAGGGGGTTTTCCCGTGCTCGTGAAGGGCGCGAAGGGTCAAGATTTTAAGGGTGATCGTTAACGGTAAGGCGGCCATGTCGCCGCGACAAGAGGGACGGGGCTGCGATGGGCGAAACGGTCGGTGAAGAGAACAGGAGGATAATAGAGAGCGACGGCTATGCCGACCACCTGGGGGCGAGGCTCCTGGAGATAAGGCCCGGCTACGCGAAGGTCGCGCTCACGCTGGGCCCACAGCACCGCAACTTCATGGGCATGGTACACGGGGGGGTGATCTTCTCCCTGGCCGACGTGGCCTTCGGGGCGGCGGCCAATTCCTTCGGCAGCAAGGCCATGGCCCTTTCGGTGGGCATAGATTTCCTGGCGGCCCCGGACACGGAGGGGGAGATGACTGCGGAGGTGGAGCTCGTCTCGCGCGCCGGAAAGATGGGCTATTACCGCATGAGCGTGGTGGACGGCGGGGGAAGGAACGTCGCCCAGTGCCGCGGGTGGGCTTATCACACCGAGAGGCCGCTGGGAAAGGATGACGGGGAAGGCGACGGTAAATGAGGGTTTAGCGCCCGGACCCGGGGCGCACGGGACGGGAGGGGAAAGATCGCCGTTTAGCGGGAGGGGAGCGAAGGCTGGTGCCGGGAACGGTTGAGGCTTCCGGTTGGTGGAGGTTTTCGTCGGGCTAGTCACAGGAGGGATGCTCATGTCTCTGCAAGGCAAGGTAGCGCTGGTGACCGGAGGGTCGGGAGGACTGGGCAGGGTGCACGGTCTGGTGCTGGCCGAGAAGGGAGCCGACGTCGCCCTGACCTACAACCGCAACGAGGCCAAGGCGCAGGAGGTCGTGAAGGAGATCGAGAACTTGGGCCGCAGGGCCCTTGCGGTGAAGATGAACCTCTCCGACGAGGCGAGCGTCAACGAGGGCGTGCGGCTGGTGAGGGAAAAGCTGGGACCGGTGGACATCCTGGTGAACAACGCCGCCGCGGGGATCGTGCGCGCGGTGACCATCACCGAGATGAGCAAGGAAGACTGGGACGCGGACGTGTCCGTGAACCTCACCGGCCCCTTTCTGCTCATCAAGGCGGTCTTCCCCGACATGGCGGAGAAGGGCTGGGGAAGGATAATCAACGTCTCCTCGGTGACCGGGACCATGGGTGGCTTCGGGCAGTGCAGCTACGCCGCCACCAAGGCGGGCCTCATCGGCCTCACCAAGACGGTGGCCCTGGAAGGAGCGCGCAAGAACATCACCTGCAACGCGGTGGTGCTTGGAGTCTTCGACGCCGGCAGTTTCTACGACGTCGCCGAGCCCTTCCGCGAGCGCATCATCAAGAGGGTGGCCATGCGCCGTTCCGGTGACCCGCGTGAGCTCTCCGAGGTCATCGCCTTCCTGGCGTCCGAGGAGGCGAGCTTCCTGACCGGCGAGGCCATAGAGGTCAGCGGCGGCATCAGCCTTTTCACCTTCTGAGAAGGTGGCCGCCTTTTTGAGAGGGCGGTAGCGACCCGCGGCAGCGCGGCAGGCGGCGCGTCGCCGACGCGCGTGGGTGCGGGAGGGTGATGGCCCCGCCGTGAACCGCCGTAGGGTTGCCGCTCGGCAACTGTCGGGTGACGGTGCGCGGGAGACGGTGCGGCGAGACAAGGACCCGCGTGCGGCGTCACGTGAAGGCGCTGCGAGCGCGGGTGACATGTGAGGAAGGGAAGGGGATGAAGAACATGGCCGACCTTGAGGAGATCAGGCGCGCTTACGATGAATGGCGGAAGATGAAGGAGGGATGGACGGAACGCCGGGAATCCTTCCGCAGCGACGCGGGCATCCCGGTGAAGGACCTCTACACCCCCCTGGACGTGGAGGGCATCGACTACCTCGCGGACATCGGGTTCCCCGGCCAGCCGCCCTACGCGCGCGGCGTTTACCCCACCATGTACCGGGGAAGGCTGTGGACCATACGCATGTTCTCCGGCCACGGAACGCCGGAGGAGACCAACCAGCGCTGGAGGATGCTCTACGAGGAGGGGGAGACGGGCTTTTCGGCGGCGGTGGACTCGCTCACCTTCGCCGGCGTGGATCCCGACCAGGAGGTGCACGGCGCGGCACACGAGGTGGGGAAGGAGGGGGTCCCGCTCTACTCCATCCGCGGCGTCGAGGCCATGGTGGAAGATCTTCCCATCGACAGGATGAGCGTCGCCCTGGTTGTCGAGCCCCTGACCTCGGCCGCCATCACCTCCATGTACTTCAACGTGGCCAAGCAGAGGGGGCTGCGCAAGGAGCAGCTGGCCGGCACCACGCAGAACGACATCCTCACCATGACCATAGGCTACATCCCCTGGGGTTCCCTTAAGCCGGCCGACCTGCTCAAGCTGGCCTGCGACCTCATCGAGTACTGCACGGCCATGGGAGAGGCGCCGCGCTGGAACCCCATCAACTTCACCACCTACAACTACCGCGAGGGAGGCATAGACGCCGTGCAGGAGATAGGCATGGGGCTGGCCAACGCGGTGGCACACATCGACGAGCTGCTGCGACGCGGCTGGAAGATAGACGATTTCGTGCACCGCCTGGCCTTCCACCTCTCCGCCCACCGCGACTTCTTCGAGGAGATAGCGAAGTACCGTGCGGCGCGCAAGCTGTGGTACCGCCTCATGAAGGAGCGCTACCGCCCGGAGAACCCCGAGGCCTACCGCTTCCGCTTCCACGTGCAGACGGCGGGTTGCTCCCTCACCGCCCAGCAGCCCATGGTGAACATAGTGCGCACCGCCTACCAGGCCCTCGAGGCGGTGCTGGGCGGCTGCCAGTCCCTGCACACCAACTCCTACGACGAGGCCATCTGCCTGCCCTCCGAGGAGGCGGTGCGCCTGGCGGTACGCACCCAGGAGGTGCTGCAGGAGGAGACGGGCGTGGCCAACGTCATCGATCCCCTGGCAGGCTCATATTACGTGGAGTCCCTCACCCGAGAGCTGGAGGAGCGCATCTGGGGTTACTTCCAGCAGATCGAGGAGATGGGGGGCGTGGTGGAGGCCCTCAACACCGGGTGGCTCTTCGGGGAGATGAGCAAGGCCTTCAACAAGCGGCGCCGCGACCAGGAGAGCGGCGAGGAGAAGGTCATCGGCGTAAACTGCTACGTGCTGGAGGACGAGGAGCCCACGCCGCCTTTCCGCACCAACCCGCGTGCCGCCGAGATCGAGAGGGAGCGCCTGGCGAAGCTGCGCGCCGAGAGGGACAACCAGAAGGTGAGCAGGCTGCTCGACCAGCTGCGCAGGGTGTGCGAGGCGCGCGAGAACGTGCTGCCGGTGGTCAGCGAGCTGACGGCGGCCGGCGCCACCCTGGGAGAGATCACCGGCGTGTACCGGGAGATGTGGGGCATCTGGCAGCTGCCCTTCGTGGCCTGAGGGGGTGGGGACGATGGAGAAAAGGATACGCGTTCTGCTCTTCAAGCCGGGCCTCGACGGCCACTGGAGGGGGATAATGACCGTTTCCAAGGCCCTTTCCGAGGCGGGCATGGAGACCATCTTCTTCGGTTTCAAGACCGTGGAGGGAGTGGTGGAGGCGGCCATCCAGGAGGACGTCGACGTCATAGGGTTCTCCGTCCACTCCGGCGCCCACCTGGAATGGGCGCGGGAACTGGTACGGGAGCTGGAGGAGAAAGGGGTGAGAGACGATTTCCTCCTCCTGGTGGGCGGGGTCTTCCCCGAGGAGGACCACGAGGAGCTGCGCCGCATCGGCATGGACGGCGTCTTCGGCCCCGGGACGGTGACCGGGGACATCGTCGCCTTCATCAGGGAGAGGCTCGGCAAGGTGGAAGTGGGATAGCCGGACCGGCACCGCTCGCGCCCGCGCGTGCCGCGGGCGGGGCGGAGGGCGCGGGAACGCGGCGGAGCCGCGCCGGCAGCGGTAAAAGGAGGTCGGATAATGGCAGGCAGCAGCAAGAGAAAGCTCGGTAGGGGAGTGGCGATCGTCGGCGCCGGCATGTCCAACTTCGGGATGTTCCCGGACAAGGACTCCAAGGACCTCTTCGCCGAGGCCTTCGCCGAGATGCTCGCCAGCGTGGACAAGGGCATCGATCCAGCCGACATCCAGGCGGCCTGGATAGGGAATTTCAGCAACGACTTCTTCGTGCACCAGGCGCACTGGGGTCCCATCATCGCTGACGTCACCGGCATCGTCCCCAGGGCGGTGACCAGGACGGAGGGGGCCTGCGCATCCAGCACCCTGGCCATGCGCGACGCTCTCATGGCGGTAGCCTCGGGCATGTACGACATCGTCCTGGCCGGCGGGGTCGAGGAGATGTCCAAGTGCACCACCGAGGAGGTGACGGAGGGGCTGGCCCTGGCCACCTCGCCCTACGAGGGGGAGGCCGGCTACACCTTCCCCGGCGTGTTCGGAGCCCTCGCCACCGCTTACTTCCACAAGTACGGCGCGGGGCGCGAGCACCTCATGAACATAACCATAAAGAGCCACGAGAACGCGCCCCTCAATCCCAAGGGGCAGTTCAAGCAGACCATCCGGGACCTCATGGAGGCCAAGAAGGCGCGCATGGCCAAGAAGGGCGAGCCCGTCCCCGACTGGGCGGACGAGAAGGAGGCCCTCTTCGACCCCAGCTTCAACCCTCCCGTGGCCTGGCCCATGCACCTCTTCGACTGCTGTCCCATAAGCGACGGCGCGAGCTGCATCCTGCTGGTGGCGGAGAACCTGGCGAAGAACTTCACCGACAAGCCCATCTACGTGGTCGGCTTCGGACAGGGGAGCGGCAGGGGCCTGCACGCCTGCCCCAGCCTCACCTCCTTCGAGGCTAACCGGCAGGCGGCGGCGGAGGCCTACGGCATGTCCGGCCTGAAGCCGAAGGACGTGCAGTTCGCCGAGGTGCACGACTGCTTCAGCATAGCGGAGCTCATCCACGTGGAGGACCTGGGCTTCTTCCCGGAGGGGGAGGGCTACAAGGCCATCGCCGAGGGGGAAACGCGGCGCGAGGGGCGCATGCCCATCAACACCTCCGGTGGCCTCAAGTGCAAGGGCCACCCCGTGGGGGCCACGGGAACGGCACAGATGTACGAGGTATGGAAGCAGCTGCGGGGCGAGGCGGGAGAGCGCCAGATCCCGGGAAGAGACCTCTACATCGGGGCCACCCAGAACCTGGGAGGGACCGGCGGCACCTGCACGTTCACCATCTTCGAGAGGAGGTAGGATCATGGAGGAGAGGCCGATCAGCGACATCTCTTTCCGCAAGTTCCTCGCCGAGGAAAAGCTCATGGGGTCCAAGTGCGGCAAGTGCGGGAAGCTCTACGTGCCCCCCCGTCATTTCTGCTACGAGTGCGGCAGCTCGCAGATGGAGTGGCACGAGATGAAGGGCGAGGGAGAGCTCGCCGCCTATACCTGCATCTTCGTATGCCCCGCTTTCATGGCCGAGGAGGGGTACGGCAGGAAGAACCCCTACTGCACGGGCGTGGTGGCCCTCTCCGAGGGCCTGCGGGTGGTCGCCCGCATCGAGGGGGTGGACGCGAGCAAGCCCGAATCCATAAAGATCGGCATGCCCCTGAAGGTGACCTTCCTGCACCGCGGCGAGGGCGACAAGGCGAAGACCTACCTGGCCTTCAAGCCCGCTTAACGAATTCCACTTCCCGCCGGGAAAGGCTTGCGGGGCGCACGCGTGCGCGAGCGTGCGCCCCGCAGGTGGGATCTCGTATCCATGCGCGAGGTCTATAATATACATTATATTGTAATATGTTCATTATAACGAGAGATTTCAACGTGTTTGCACTTCGTTGTATTCATGTGGTACCGGAAGACCACGCAGTAAAAGAAAATGTAAATGTTAGGCTGTCCTTGGGGAAGAACGGCGATCCTGCCGCGTTAATCGCCGGTAGGGGAGCGCCTGCGTTGTCTTTTAAGCGGTTGACGGCCATATGCGTATGCGGGTGAATCCTCGCGGCGAAAGTGTCGCCGCGGTGTGATCGATGATACCGTTCGTTACAAGGGATTTGCTAGCGAAAGAAAGGTAGTGACTTCCTCAAGGAGCGTTGGACGGAAGAACGAGGGGGTTCTGGGTGCGCCCTTGAGTGAGGCCCTTTGGGGAACTACCGCGATTCCCGGCCTGGTTCGCCCCTGGTACTTTGAAAGCGCCGATAATATATCTTATGTTAAGTTATAAATAAAACGCTCCATCCAAGGGTATCTTCTTATATCTCCAGCAAGCGGGCCTCCCCGTCCCCCGCGCCTTAGCTGCGACATGACTAGGCGTAAGTCATCCTCTCACGTTTCAAGTGACTGGGCCTGCTCCCGCAACTCGCGACGCAGGACCTTCCCCGCCAGGCTGGCCGGCAGCGCCTGATCAACTTACGTATCCTCATGCTTCAGGAGTGCCTGATGTCCGTTTACCGTTTTGAACGAGAAAGCGTCTTCACGTCCAGGTTCCTATCGGATCTCAAGTGACTGGGCCTGCTCCCGCAACTCGCGACGCAGGACCTTCCCCGCCAGGCTGGCCGGCAGCGCCTGCTCAACTTACGTATCCTCATGCTTCAGGAGTGCCTGATGTCCGTTTACCGTTTTGAACGAGAAAGCGCCTTCACGTCCAGGTTCCTATTGGATCTCCAGTGACTGGGCCTGCTCCCGCAACTCGCGACGCAGGACCTTCCCCGCCAGGCTGGCCGGCAGCGCATCCACGATCCTCAGCAGGCGTATCTTCTTGTACTTGGCGAGGCGCTCGTTGGCGTACTGCAGGAGCTCCTCCTCACCAGCCTGCGCACCCGGCTTGAGCTCCACGAAGGCGACGGGCACGTCGCCGTAACGCTCGTCGTACTTCCCCACCACCGCCGACTGCGCGACGGCGGGATGGGAGTTGATGACCTCCTCCAGGTCGCGCGGGTAGACGTTGTAGCCCTTGTAGATGAGCATGTCCTTCTTGCGGTCGACGATGTAGAGGTAGCCGTCCTCGTCGAACTTCCCTATATCGCCGGTATGGAGCCAGCCGTCGCGCAGCACCTCGGCGGTCTCCTCGGGGCGGTTCCAGTAGCCTTTCATCACCTGGGGTCCCCTGATACAGATCTCCCCTATCTCCCCCACCGGCAGCTCCTTCTCGCCGCTCTCGGGGTCGACGATCTTTATCTCCGTGTCCTGCATGGGGAGGCCGACCGAGCCGAGCCTGAAGCCTTCGCGGTTGGGCGGGTTGGCGGCACAGCCCATGGTGCACTCGGAGAGGCCGTAAGCCTCACATACCACCCCGGGTATCTTTTCCTGCAGGGACTCCAGGAGGTGCAGGGGGATGGGGGCGGCACCGGAGGCGACCAGCCTGATATCCGACATGTCTATCTCCCGGAAAAGCGGGTTCTCCACCAGCTGCACGAAAAGCTGGGGGGCTCCCCCGAAGCCGGTGGCCCGGTACTTGTTGATGGCCTGCAGGTATTCCGTGGGGTCGAAGCGCGGGAAGACAACGAGGGTGGTGCCGCCAAGGAGCTGCATATCCAGGTAGCCGATTACGCCCATGGCGTGGAACCAGGGCACCACGATGAGGGACACCTCCCTGCCCTCCCTTGTGGGATGGTCCTCGGGACGGTCGCCCTCCATGCGCCTGACGTGAAATGTGCCGTCGTGGAAGTCGACGTCGCCTCCGCCGAACCACAGGGCGAACTGGCAACAGTTGACTATCACGTTGTAGTGGGTGATCATCACCCCCTTGGGGGTGCCGGTGGTGCCTCCGGTGTAGGCGATGTGTGCCAGATCCTCGCGCACGTCGAATTCCACCCGGGGAGGCTCCGCCGGGTGCTCCGCGAGCAGAACCGAAAAATCGAGTACGTCCTCGGGGAGCGGCTGCTTCTGCAGGAGCTTGGCGGGCGCGGCGACGGGAGGATAGCAGTCGGCCAGGCTCACCAGGACGGTGCTCCTCACCGGTGTCCTGGGTAGGACCTGCTGCGGGGTCCCGAAGAGGAGGTCCAACCCCACGAAGGTCTCCACGCCCGCGTCGCACAGCTGGAACTCCAGCTCGCGTTCCGCCAGCAGGGGGCTCAGCGGCACGAACACCGCACCCGCCTTGAGGAGACCGAAGTAGGCGATGGCGAACTGGGGACAGTTGGGTAAGTGGATGCCCACCCGGTCCCCCTTTTTCACCCCCAGGGAGGCGAGGGCGGTCGCGAAACGGTCGGAGAGGTTGTCCAGCTCCTGGTAGGTGAGCTCCATGCCACCGAAGATGATGGCGTTGCGCCACGGCCAGCGCCGGGCCGAGGAGCGCAGGATCTCGAATACGGGTACCTCCGGGTAGTTCAGGTTCCGGAAGACACCCTTGGGCCAGCATTTGAAGTTCTTCTCCATGACATATCCCCCTTCCTCGTCGGACCCTCCTCACCCGTCATCGAACGCCATCCCCTCGCGCTTCATCCCCCACCCCCCAAGGCCGCGCCAAGCCTCCAAGGCGTGAGGCACACTCCCGTCATCGGGCGGCAGGAAGACGAAAACGGATGTGATTGAGGACCTGCGACTTTCCGTTCCGTTGAGGCTGCATCCCCGTTTTATAATGATAGAACACGTTACGCTGCTCTTCCAGCGCTTTTACCCCCGTCGTTGCGATACCGGACGTCTGTGAGACCGGACTTTGCCGGATCTTCCAGACCGAACATCTGGGAGATCACCCCTTTCCTCTTGTCAAATTTGCTTGATCTGTCGGGATGATAATGCTGGACTCCCAACCTCTTTCAGCCCGGAAAGCGCCCGCCGAAACGATACGGCATCCCCGCCGTCCACCGTTCCGTCACGCCCATTCCGCGACGCCGCGACCCAGCAGGCGGTTTCCCCCGCTTCCATCAGCAATGCTACCTAATTTTCCATATAATTACATATAAAGCCTTTTTCTAATACCAAAGGTCGATTTTCTTACCCGCCGGAACTAATACAGAATTATTTACGGATTGAGAGTCCAACGCCCCACCCGGAATGCAGCCGGCCCCCCCGGTCGGCTGCTTCCATTTTGTCGTGCCCGAACCGGGGACCGTGGCGCACCTTCGCCGAAGTTCTCTTCCAGGAAGGCCTTGAGCTCGGGATAAGCGTCGGTGATCACCCCGTCGATGCCGCATGCGAGGAGCTCCTCGAGGTTCCCGGCGGAGTTGACCGTCCAGGTGATCACCCTCAGGCCGCGTGCGTGCGCCCTGCTCACGAGCTCGCCGTCGACGCTGAAACAGACGGGAAGCACAACGGAGGCCCCGCAACGGCGTGCCATGCGGAGCACCCTGTCCGCCGCGGGATCGAACTGGCTTAGGACACCGATCTCCGCAGGGCAGGCGGTTTCCCGGAAGGCGGCCAGAAAGTCGACGTCGAAGGACGTGATGAGGGGCGTGTACGCCGGGGGGGTTTCGCGCAGGGTTTCAGCCAGGACAAGCGGGTCGCACTTCTTGATCTCGAGGTTGAGGGCGCACCTGTCGCCCGCCGTCTCCAGGAATTCCCGCAGTGTGGGCACGTAGGGGGCCCTCTCCCTTATCTCCCGCAGGCTAAGGCGCCCCAGGATGTGGTAGCCGAGGAAGGGACCGTGGTGGATCACCGCCACGCCGTCGCTCGACATGCGCACGTCGCATTCCACCATCTCCACCCCGAAGTCCAGGGCTTGCCGCAGGGACTGCAGGGTGTTCTCCGGCCCGAAGCCGCGCCCGCCACGATGGCTCACCAGAAGGAACTCGCTCTCCTCCACCCTACCGTTCGTGCGCCGCAGGATGATCATCTTGCACCTCCGCTCACTTCTTCGGCCGCCGGGCGCCGCGACTGAAACGCAGCCTGCCGCGGGGTGGACATGCATGTGGACGGCAAAGCCCGGCCGTTCCGCTTGGAGATGGCGCGGTGGCTCAGGCGACCGGCCCCCGGCATGCGGCAGGACGCCCGGGCGCGAACCACCCAGGCGTCCCAGGCGACTCAGGCGCGGATGACCTGGCGCAACAGGATGCCCTTGTTGTCGCCCCTGGACTCCTTGTAATAATTGGCGGTCAGGAAAAGCGCCAGCAACAGGAAGGGACAGAGCACGCAGAGCACGAAACCTCCAGGGGATCCCAGGAAACGCAGGAAGGCCCCTCCCATTGGCAGCACCAGGCGCACCTTCCCCTGCACCTTCCGTGCCGGTATGACGAAGGGGTCTACCTGGGTGTTGCCGTCCCCCTTGGTGACCGCAACCAGCTCTCCGTCACGCTCCTGCATGGAGACGACGCGGTGGACGATACGGGCCGCGCCATCCTCGGGATCCGGGAAGATGATCACGTCTCCGGGCTTGATACCCTCTGGTTGCACGCCCGCCACAAGGACGGCATCGCTGTCCCTGATGGTGGGCTCCATGGAATCGCCCTGCACCTCGTTCAGGGGCGAGAAGAGCGCCTGAGCGATGATGAGGAAATTGCACAACAACGCCATTGCCACCAGGCAGTAGACGGCGAGCTCCAGCAGCCGTGACAGAGACCTTTCCACGAACCGCATCTCGTCCTCCTCCTCCCTCGTGTTTTCCAAGGTCATGCATCGGAAGGCGCGCGGAAGGATGTGGATAGCCCTAAGGTATTATTCCCGACGTACCTCGGACCGATATGAAACACCCCGGGTCCCGGTGTCGCATGCGCGCGTGTCGCATGCGCGCGTTGTCCCCGTTAAGCGAGGGCGTGGCGGAAGGAGCGCGCAGGGCGTGACCCCTAGCGGTCCGTCACCCAGAGGCGTTGCGTTTTACGGGAGATCCAAGCGCAAGGGGAAAGAGGTTCCTGCGACGGTCGCCGTATCATGACCATCGCACGCCCTTGCGGGCGCAGCAAGCGGGCTTCGCAAGCGTCTTTTATCCCGCCAGGTATCCCCGGAGTGAAAGTATCGCAAGCCGGCCCTACCCATGGCTGTGGCAGCGCGGACGGGAACGGAAAGGTCTCCTCATCCCTCCTGGGCGCCCTCCCCCACCTTCGCGTTGAGGTCCTTTACGAGGGCGTCCACGTCGATGCCGTGAGCCAGGGCGCCCTGTTCTATGTTCTCGAAACGCGCCACAGCGCATCCCACGCAATGCAACCCGTGCTCCATGAAGACCCTTATGGTCTCGGGGTTCTTCTCCACCACTTCCTGGATGGTCATGTACTTGGTGATGGCCATTTCTCTACCTCCTTTTATCTCGTCCCCTTTAGTTTAAGCGTATGCACTTGCGTTTGCCAGAGCATTTTCCCGGCCGCGCATGATGCAGGTCAGCCTTCGTTCTCCAGCTGCAGGTGAAGGTCGAGGAGATCGTCCCAGGAAAGCGGCGGGTTATCGGCCGCCTCCTTGCATTCTATGGGGGGGTTCAGGAGCACGGGCTCCCGCCCGTTCATGCGCATGAAGTCGACGAAGCGCGGGTCCGCGGGGTAGGCCTGGGGGTCACCGCAGCCGTAACAGGTGAAGGTGTAGAAGGTACCGTCACCGTCCCCGTGTTCCACCAGGATGATGTCCTCGACGGCCAGGGCCACGTCTCCGCACCTCCAGCAACGCGACTTTATCCTGAGCATCTCCCCTCCTTTAACATTAAAAACTATATATACTGTATTTATATACTATGCTATAATAATCCTTGTCAATACGTTGAGGCGGGAGGGATCTTGACTTACCGCGAGAGGGTGGCCATGGTGTCCGCGGCCCTCGCGGACCCGACGCGACGCCAGATCATGGAGCTGCTCCTCGACGCCGGGATGCCAATGTCGGCGCGCGAGGTGGCGGAGGCATTCGGCCTGCACGTCAACGCGGCGCGCATGCACCTGGAGAAGCTGGTCAAGGGGGGGCTTCTGGCGGTTACCCGCCGGCGCGGCGAAAGGGGGGGCCGCCCCGCCCACATGTACGTGGTTAGCGATGAGGACTGGGAACTGCACCTGCCCCCGCGCAGCTACAGGCCCCTGGCCGCCATACTCGCTTCCGGCTTGCGGCAATGCGGGACGGACGTGATGGCATCGCTGGTCGAGGAAGCGCGGGCTTACGGGCGATCGGAGGGAGCGCGCAACGCGTCGCCCCTTGCCCTGCTGGCGCGGGGAGCGAAGTTGGACGCGTTGGTGGAGGCCTGGAAGGAAGACCTTGCCCGCAGGGGGGTTTCGGCCCGGTTGGGCGGGAGGGAGGACGGGAGCGTGGAGGTCACCTTTCTCTCCTGTCCCTTCGGCGGTGTCGTGGACGTCTGTCGCGAGCTGGTGTGCGAGATACATCGTGGCATGGAGGAGGGCCTGCTCGGCCTGGCCGGGGAATGGCGTATAGAGCGCGCGGGGGAAGGCTGCGTGTTCACCGCCCGCAGAAGAAGGCCGGGGCGGCGCGCGGGTTGAGCTGCGTTTCCGCAAGGGCGCGCCGCCGCGCGAGGCCGGCGTCTCGAAGAAGTCGCTGATGCCCTTGACCTTCCGTACGAGTTTCCGCAAGGGCGCGCCGCCGCGCGAGGCCGGCGTAGCCTGGAGATGGCGGCTCACACGGCATGCCGCGGGGTGGTTCCCCGTGGCATGCCGGTCTGGTACACCCGATCTCCCCGGACACGCATTAAGGCACCGGGGACAACCCCATATCCATGGGAGCGGGTAACCGACAGGAGCAGGATGAGGTATGGAAACGGGATACAGGCTGGGCGAGACGATCCCCATGGCCGGGGGCTGCACCAGGGCCCCTCAAGCCTCTTCGTCCGGCATGCCGTCACGCCCCGTTCCGGCTCTCCCCTCCCCTCCCAGCTTGATGCCGTACTTCAGGAGGAGGTGCTCGTAATCCCTTCGGTAGAAAATCTTGCATTTCACCTCGGGATACAACTCGCATAACCTGCGGATCTTGCGGTTCTTCTTGGTCACCAGCTTCTGGTCCAGGGTGGTTATCTCGATGTAGAGGTCGAACTCCGGCAGGTAGAAGTCGGGGGTGAACTTGGAGACCGGGTTGCCGTTCTTGTCCCAGGCGATGTCGAAACTGACCGGTTCATAGAGCCACTTGATATCGTAGAAATCAAGCAAGCGGGCGAATTCCTGTTCGCTGCGGTGAGCGAATCTGACCTCGTACCAGCGCCTGTAGACCTTCTCCTCGTTCACGGCAAGAACCACCGTTGCGCTTTCCGGCCTTCCTACCCCTCCCGCGTCCGCAGCCTCGCTCGCATCGCTCTTCCGCCGGGCGGGCTCAGGCGGACTTTGCGGACCCCGCCTTTTCGCGGAGCCCGTGCCCGGAAGAACGGATTCCGCTCGTCAAGGGACTTTCAGCCGCCCCTGGGGACGAGAACCTCGAACTCCGTCCACTGCACGCCGCTCAGCCCTATGTGCCGTGCCGCCCCTTCGGAAAGGTCGAGGACCCTGCCCGGGACGAATGGCCCCCTGTCGTTCACCTGCACGATCACCTGCCTGTCCCTGAAGGTTACCAGGAGCCAGGTCCCGAAAGGCAGCGTGCGGTGGGCGCAGGTGTAATCGTACATGTTGAAGATCACGCCGCTTGCCGTGGGGCTCCCGTGGAATTCGGCCCCGTAGGATGTCGTGTAACCCGCATAGACCAACCCGGTGCGTTCGAAGTCCGAGAGTGGCGGAGGGGTCGGCACCCTGTCCAGGAGCTTACCGGGAGGGGGCACGGACCAGGTGGTGGCGGGCGGCGAGGTGGAGCCGGTCGGCTTTGCCTGTCGCCCCGCTGCCAGTACGCGCAGGCGGGCGTTTATCTCGTCCAGCTTTGCCTGCAGGGAAGCTATACGCGAGTCAAGGGCCTGGAGGTCGAGGGACGCGGCTATTCTCTCCCTCCTGGCGCGCATCTCCCTCAGCTCGCGCGCCGCCAGGCCGCTCTCGGCGATCTTTTCCTTCAGATCCTGCAGTGCCTTCCTGTGCGCTTCACCGATACGGTCGAAGTAGCTCGTGTCCTGCCAGAGGTCATCGAACTCCCGTGCCTCGAGGATGACCTCCAGCTCACTCGCCTCCCCCCGCATGTAAAGGGAGCGCAGCGACGCGTCGTATACCTTCTGGCGGTCGGCGAGCTCCTCCTGCAACCTGAGCTCAGCCTCCTGGGCGGCGGCGATGCGCCGGTCGAGGTCTTCCAGTTCATGCTGCAGGGCCTCCCCTTCGGCCGCCGCCAGTTTTCTGCGCGCACGCAGGTCGAGTATCTCGTAGGTCAGGCGGTTGGCCTCCTCGCGAAGCTCTTTTTCCTCCCCGCTTCCCGCCGCGGCGGGAAGGGCGTAAAGGAGCATGAGCAGGGCCATGAGCGCGGTCACCGCCCTGCGCGCAACGCCACGCGACCCTTTCGCTGACCTCATGCCATGACCTCACTTTGCCGTTCAGGTTCATGTTCAATCATAGCAGAAAAGATCATCCTCAAGCGCAGGTTGACCACGATGGGGTTCGAGTGGGCCAGCACGGGATCAGGTATAACGCCCTCCTTGCAGCCAGGCCTTCGAAGTGGCGATCTCCTCCAGTTTTGCCAGCTGCTCCACGGTCCCGATGGCGATGATGCAGTCTCCGGCGTCGAGGCGGGTATCCTTGGCGGGCTTGGTGTCGAAGTTCAAGCCCCTTTTCTTCACCGCCAGGACGAGGGCGCCCGAGGCGGAGTATATCTTGGCCTCCTCGATGGTCTTGCCGTCCAGGTAGGAATTGGGCTGGATCTCGACGTCGTCGATACGCCACTCGAGGTTTTCTATGTTGAACTGGATATACTGGCCCTTGGTCACCAGGTCGAGGTAGTCCCAGACCATGGGCTTGAGGAGCATGGCCGCCATGCGCCTCCCGCCGATGGAGTGCGGCGAGATGACCCTGTCGGCGCCCGCGCGCCGCAGCTTGGACTCGGACTCCTCCACGTCGCAGCGGCTTACTATGAAGAGGTGGGGGCACAGCTCCCTGGCGGTGAGGGTTATGTAGAGGTTCTCGGCATCGCTGGAGAGGGCGGTTACCAGGCCCTTGGCCTTGTCGATCCCCGCTTCCCGCAGCGATTCCTCCTTGGTTGCGTCCGCCTTTATCACCAGGTATCCCTTTTCCAGAGCTTTCTCCGCCACCGCGGGGTCCTTCTCTATGATCACGAAGCTTGCGTCCGCGTCCTCCAGGTCTTCCGCTATGTGCTGGCCCACCCTTCCGTAACCGCAAAGGATGTAGTGCCCGATCAGGTTCTCGATGTCCTTGCGCATCTTTCTCCTTCCCATGATTCCCGTCAGGCTGTTCTCTATCATGAATTCTACCGCACTGACCAGGGTGTAGCCCACGGTGCCCACCCCGCCGATGATGAGGAAGATGGTGAATATCTCTCCCCCCGTTCCCAGGGTGAAGGTCTCGCCGTAGCCGATGGTGGTGATGGTTATGATCACCATGTAGAGTGCGTTGAGGAAGTTCTGGTGCTCGATGATCATGTACCCCACGGTGCCGAGGATGGTGATTGCCACCAGCAGTATCGCCGCTTTCTCCAGGGCCTTTAACCGGTCCAACGTTCACCTCTCGTCGTCGTGGGATCGCCGCCTCCGCGTTCCCCGCGGGACCTTTCCCAAAAATAGTAACGCAAGCGCGCTCCTTCGGTAAAATGAGCTCCGTAAGGAAGCTTGGCTGGCAAGACGGGGGCCCTTCGCATCGGGGGCGGCTGCCTAGAAGAAGTCCTCGGGCTTGACGTCCTTCAGGAAGTCCCGGAAGCGCTCGATCTCCTCTTCCTCGTCGGTCTGGATGAAGACGCTGGCCTCGTTCAGCACGTGCTCGTCCGAGTATATGGACACGCCGGTACGCACCGCCAGGGCTATGGCGTCGCTGGGGCGCGCATCGATCTTGAAGGGCTTCCCCTCGTATACGAGGTTGATGTCGGCGTAGAAGGTGCCCTCCCTCAGGTCGGAGATGACCACTTCCTTCATGGTGATGCCCAGCTCGTCAAGGATGTTCTTCATGAGGTCATGTGTCATGGGACGCGCGGTCTCGATGCCCTGGAGGGCGAAAGCGATGGCTGTGGCCTCGAAGGCCCCTATCCATATGGGAAGGTAGCGGTCGCCTTTCCTTTCCTTGAGGAGCACTATGGGTTGGTTCGCCGGCAGCTCAACCCTTACCCCTATCAGTGTCAGCTCCACCATCGCCATCACATCCTCATCGTTTCACCGTTAAACTATAGCACCCTTCATGGCGTGTCAAACAGCCCTTCCACGCGTACCTTCCGTGCCCGGCGCGCTTACGTATATATATATTACCCGAGCGGAATCGCAAGGTCATCTCCGGCGGAGATACATGTGCCCGCGCCGGGCGAACCGCATGTTAGCCGGGCTCGCGGCCCCGCGCCCTCGCCGACGACCCTGTGAGCCCACTCCTTATATCGACTGCGCCGCCGCGGATGTTGAACCCCTCCTCTCGCGTCACGCGGGGCGGCCCGCGCAGGGGTACCGCCGCGTCTCGCATCCACCGCGTTCCGCGGCTTTGCGCGTGCGCCGCATGCACGGTGCCGCCGCCTCAGGCGAGCTCAGCCGCACGCAGGGTGCACACATACTTCAGGTTCCTCCATTTCTGCCCGTAGTCGAGGCCGTACCCCACGACGAACTCCCCGCCCACCTCGAAGCAGCGGTAATCGACCTCGAGGGGCACGATGCGGCTGCTCGAGCGGTCCAGGAAGGTACACACCCTGAGGCTGGCCGGCTGGCGGGAGGCTAGGTTGCGGAGGATGAAGCCGAGGGTCAACCCGGTGTCGACGATGTCCTCCACCACCAGCACGTCGCGCCGGTAGATGCTCTCGCTGAGGTCCTTCACGAAGCGTACCCCCCCGACGGAGCCCTCCCTTCCCCCGTAGCTGGTGATGGCGAGGAAGTCCACGACGACATCAAGATCGAGGCAGCGCACGAGATCGGCAAGGAAGACGAAGCCCCCCTTGAGGACGTTCACCAGCACCAGCTCCGCGCCGGGCCCGCGCAGCGAGCGGTAGTCGCGCGTTATGCGCTCTCCCAGCTCTCGCACGCGGGAGGCGATCTCCTCCTCGCTGAACAATACCCTATCCAGCGGAACCTGCATCACGGCCGGCCTCCGAGCCCTCACTCCTCACCGTTCCGGAACGAGTCGCCTTGTCCTCCGCGGCCCCAAGGCCGGCGCCATCCGAAACGTTTTCCTCATACTCACAGCCCCGGGATGAGCCATTTTATCCACCGCCACCACATGGCGAGGAGGGAACCCAGGAAAGCGAAGATGCGCGCGAGGAAATTGGGCGGGCGGCAGGCCGTTTCGCTCACCAGGGGCGCCCTTATTTCATCCGCACCCCCCTCGCCCGCCACCAGCTGCCCGATCTCCTGTCCCCTCCCTACCGGGTAAGGAAGCCAGCGCGGACAGGACAGTTCGGCGACGAGGAAGCGCGGCAGGTGATCGCGGCGTACGATAAAGGCCAGGTTCCTGTTCGCCGTGAGGGCAACCGTTCTCCTGGGAAAATCTCCCACTTGGAACCGGGCCAGCACCTGCCCGGCATAGGCGTACTCCACGCGGGCGAAGCAGTCGAACCCGTAGTCCATGAGCGTGACGGTCTGGTCCCAGTAGCTCTCTCCCCCGTTGAGGATGACGGAGATGAGTTCCCTTCCGTCACGGGAGGCCGAGGCGACCAGGCACTTGCCGGCCCGGTTGGTATAACCCGTCTTTATGCCGTTGGCGTAAGGGTAAAGCTTCAGGAACTTGTTGTGGTTTTCCATGACCCTCGGGTAAGGATGGCCCGGCCACGGGATCTGGTAACCGTCGCTCACCACCAGCTCGCGGAACACCGGGTTCTGCATGGCCCGGGAGGCGATGAGCGCGAGGTCCCGTGCCGTGGTGTAATGGCCGTTCTCGTCGAGACCGTGGGGGTTCGCGAAATGGGTGTGCGTCGCGCCCAGCTCTTGGCATCTCCGGTTCATCATCTCCACGAAGGATTCCACGGAGCCGGCGACGTGTTCCGCCAGGGCGATGGCGGAATCGTTCGCCGATTGCACCATGAGGGCGTGCAGAAGCTGGTCGACCGTGAGGACCTCCCCTTTTTCCAGCCAGGCCGAGGACTCGCCCGTCGAGGAAGCCCTCTCGCTGATCACCGCCTGCTCCTCGAGGGAGGCGTTCTCGAGCACGACGAGGGCGGTCATGATCTTGGTGGTCGAGGCCATGGGGAGCTCCTCGTCCGCGTTCTTCTCGTACAGCGCTTCCCCGGTCGAGGTGTCCAGCAGGAAGGCCGCGCGAGCCGTGATGCAAGGTTCGCCGATCCCGCCGGGCTGCACAACCTGCCCCTGCAGGTCCGCCAGGTTCGAGGCGGGGATCTCCAGGACCTGCAAGCCCGTGTCCCCTCCCCTGCCGGCCCAGGCGAGGAGGCAGGAGACAAGGAGAAAGGCGAAGAGCAGCACGAGCGCGACGGTGCGCGTCCTGGGAAATGCGTTCATCCCCGCGGCTCGACGGCTGTTGCGCTTGCGGCGGCGCAGCTCGCGCAGGCGCTTCCTGGCGCGACGCCGGCGTTCCCTCTTGCTCAGCGGCCTCGCCTGTACGCGCCTGTACGTCGCCGCATCGCGGCCCGGCACCTCTTTCCGTTCCTGGTCTCCCATGGCATGCAGTTTAACAGAACATCGCTGCGACGGTCAGCCTGCATGCGCGGAAGGGGTCATGCAAGGGCGGTCTCAGGCGATGCCGCGCAGGAGCACGGCGGCCATGCCGAAGTAGATGACCAGCGCGGAGAGGGCGATGAATAGGGAAGAGAAGCGGACCTGGGTATAGTACAGCTCCCCCCTCACCTTGCGCGAGATGAGGGGAAAGACCATCCCCAGCACGCCGCCGAGAGAGATCGAGAGCAGCAGCGAGAAACCGATGGTCATCCCCAGCCGCAGGTAGCCCTCCCAGAGAAAGGCCGCTACGCCCCCGATGAGGGCCAGCCCCGCGGAGATGAGCAGAACCACCCGCATCTCCCTCCAGGCGATGGCGAGGACCTCCCCCGTGCCCAGTTCCCTTCCCCCTATGCTTTCAAGCACCACCGCCTGCGAGATCAGGCCGATGTCCTGTGCGGCCCGCAGTATCAGGGGGAGGAAGAAGGCCAGGGTCACAAGGGGGATGGCCCGTCCCTCGAAGGCCATGATGAGCAGCGCGCCCGCGCAGCCGCCTATGAGGGTGACGGCGATGGAGGGAAGCCTGCTGCGCAGGGAGGGCGCGGCTCCCACCTCGGAGAGCTCGAGACCCCCCAGGTGGGACAGGTCCTCAACGGCCTCCTCGCGCAGGACGTCGATGATGTCGTCGACGGTGATGATGCCCTTGAGGTGGTTTTCGTCGTCCACGACGGGGAGGGCCAGGAAGTTATAGCGCGCCATGATCTCGGCGACCGCTTCCTGGTCGTCGGAGACGTTCACGGATACGACGTCGCGGTTCATGAACTCCTCTATCCTTTCCCCGGGAGGTGAGGTGAGAAGGTCGCGCAGGGATACCACCCCCTTGAGCCTGCCCTCGTCGTCAACCACGTAGACGTAATAGAGGGTCTCCGCGTTCGGTGCCTTTTCCCGGAGGTAGCCTATGCACTGGGCAGCGGTGTAACGGCCCGGTACGGCAAGGAATTCCGGGGTCATCCTCCCTCCCGCGGTGTCCTCGCCGTACCCGAGGAGTTCGCGGATGACCTCCGCCTCCCTCACGCCCATGATGTTGAGGAGGCGTTCCGCCTTGTCGCGAGGGAGGTTGGCGAGGATATCGGCGGCCTCGTCGGGCGGCATGATCTCCAGGAGGTTCGATGCCCTCGTCTCCGTCAGGCCCTCTATGACCTCGGCCTGCTTATCCGGGTCCACCTCGGACAGGGATTCCGCGGCGGTGAAGGCATCGAGGAGGTCGAGAAGCCGCCCGCGCTGGGCGGGATCGAGCTGCTCGATGATGTCCGCAAGGTCCGGGGGGTGCAGGTCGGCGAGCTGGGTCTGGCTCACGGTCAGCCTGAGGTCCGGACGGCGCATCTCCAGGGGCGCCACGAGGTCCCAGGGGATGGTCCGCTCCGGGAGGTCTATGCCCAGGGCTCCCAGCGCCCCGACCAGCCTGTCCAGGCCCAGGCGGCGTAGCAGGGCCCTCTGGCTGACATCCACCCCCGTGAGCCGCAGCCGGGTGTCGAACTCCGCCAGGCGGAGGTCGTTGACGCGGACCACCTTGTTGCCGTGGAGGTCCACGATCTGTCGGTCGAGCAGGTTCCTTCCCAGGAGAAGGCCGCTCTCACGGTGGCTGCTCTTCCAGACCTCCTCACGATTGCGGTCGAGGGTGATCCCGGAACGGTCCAGCGAGATCACCCATTCCCAGGGCACCGCCACCGTCTCCTTGCGCCCGCGGCGTGTGCGCGAGATGACGAGCGTCTCGCTCTGGGGCAGCCCCGCATCCGTCGTCACCCCGATATCCTGGACCCTTCCAAGCGGTCTCCCGGACCTGTCCAGCACCCTTTTTTCCTGCAGCTCGCTGAAGAAATACATGGAAACCCTCCCGTCGCGACGGATAAATTGTATTTCCGTGGCCGAAGCAGCGTCAACGCGGCCGTGCCAGGATACCTCCCATGCGGCGTCGGAAGAGGTCCCGGTGGCTCCCCTCCCAGAGCACCAGGTTGCAGTAGGCGCAGTGGAGAAAGTCGAGCTGGGTGGCGAAGGTGTAGGGCGGAACCAGGTGGCGCGCTTCCCCGGGGCTTACCGTCCCCAGGGACCCGTTGCACGCGGGGCAGCGCGGCTCGCGGGCGAGGTCCAGCCAGCCCTCGACGACCAGCTGCTCCACCTGTGCGAGGACGGATTGGGAACGCAGCGCGACGATAGCGGGATGTCCAGGAAAGGAGGCGGCACGCGCGGCGATTCCCATGTCCCTGGTCAGAAGAACCCGTCCCTCGCGCCTCGCCTGCGCTATGAGCCATGCGTCCGAGCATGGGGCCGGATAGGCGACATCATACCCCAGGATGCGCAGGTAACGGGCCAGCCGGCCGAGCATGCGGTCGGCGAGAAAGCGCGTGCCGCCTTCGTCACCGCCCGTACCCAAGACGACCTCCCGGAACGCGAAGAAAACGCCGTCAACGCCGCGAAAGTCATCGCCGGCACCTGGTCACGAGCCCTTTGCCCGCGCGGCGACTTTCAGAAAGGCACGGGTTGGTTGAACTGCTGGAAGTACTGTTTCACCCTGTTCTTCAACAGGAGGTCCTTGAGCTCCCGTGAGAGGTTGACCAGCTGCAACAGGTTGTCCAGGGCACGCCGCCTGGCCTCGGGGTCCTTGGACTTGAGCGCCGGCAGGACTATCTGTTCGAACGCCACCACCTCGCGCCCGGTCAGGTTCTCGTACATGCGCATATGGCGCGGCTCCAGCCCGTAGCGCGAGAACTCCCTGGCGATACGGAGGATCTTGAGGTCCTCCTTCTCGTAGTACGGCCCGTCGTCGCCCTGGTGTGCGCAGATAAGGCCGTATTCCTCGAGTGTCTGCGCGAAGGAGATGTCTATGTCCAGCGCCTGCGGCAGGTTCTCCCGCAGTATCGTGGTTTCCTGGTATGTCGCCAGCTCCTCCCCCATCTCCAGCGATTCCATGCCCCCGGAAACCAGGTCGCCGGCACGCATCTTGCCGCTCTCCAGCTCGTTTATCTTCTCCCTGATGACCTTGAGGGGGAGGTACTTCTCCTTTTGCAACCTTAGTATGAAACGAAGGCGCTGGGCGTCGGACGGCGTGAACTTGCGGTAGCCGGAAGGAGTCCTCTCCGGGCTGAGCAGGCCCTCGCTCTCGAGGAACCTTATCTTGGAGATGGTCAGCTCCGGAAACTCGTCCTTCAAGGACTTGAGCAGGTCTCCGATGCTCATCTTTTCCTTGATCCCGTCCATTTCGCCCTCGCTGGTCGTCGTCCCTTATCGCTTCCCGCCTCTCAATCGGTGCCCGCGTAGAAGAGGAGCCTGTACTTGCCTACCTGTATCTCGTCGCCGCTGAGCAGGGGGGCGCTCTCGATGCGCTCCCTGTTGAGATAGGTGCCGTTGAGGGAGCCGGTATCGGTGAGCAGGAAGCTTTCTCCCTTGCGCGTTATCTCCGCGTGTCGCCGGGACACGGTTATGTCGTCGAGGAAGATATCGCTCTCCGGGTGCCTTCCGATGCTCACGCGATCGCGGTCTATGGTAAAGCTCATCCCGACGTCCGGGCCCTTCTTGATGATGAGCAACGCGCTGCCCTTCTTCAGCGGCTGGCGTGGGGCGGCTACCTCCAGTTCGTCCTCTTCCTCCTCGCTTTCCAGGACCGGCAGGCCCACCGTCTTGTCGTCGGAGCATGATGCCTCCCGCAGGCGCGCGCCGCAACGGGAGCAGAAGACGCCGTCCTCCGGATTGTCATGTCCGCACTGCCCGCAATACACGTCGACCCTCCGTCACGCCGTACGGCCTATTATTCTCGGGACCCCTTGCGGGACGACAGGAGCGAGGCCTTCGGTCCCGCCCCTATAATAATATGCTTCGAGGATTTTTTAAAGAAAAGCTTTATGGTTAGGGTTAAGTGGATCAATCCACGGTGGGGTCGTTGTGATGCACTCCCAGCGCCTCTCCCGCGAGTATCTCGCTGAGCTTCCTTATCTCCTCGTCGCTCACCAGCGGCTTCCCCTCGTGCAGGCTGCTCTTTTTCCTCCGCACCAGCTCGGCCCGGAGGAGGTCGATCTTGCCATGCAGGATACGCCTCTGGTAGGAGATCTTGCTCTCTTCCTTGAGCAGTTCCTCGAGGATCTTCCGCAGTTCCTCGTCGCTCTTGCTGCTGTAATCGATGTAGATCTCGTGGGGAGGAACCGCTTTGCCCTTGCCTTCCCCCTTTTTCATTCGCCTTCCTCCTCTTGCGCGTGATCGTCGCGCTTCATTTTAACAGATTTTCCATGGCCATGACGAGGTCTTTCGCCGGGAAGGCGTTGCCGGCGGCGGTTCTCCAGCCATGCGCGTGAGCGGTATGCCGCGAGGAGCTCACGCCACCGCCTCCCTTCCCGGGAAGTCACCCCTCCCTCCCGCAGCGAGACCCGGAAGCTCTCCTCGAAGCCGCGGCGGAAAGAGGAGGCGACGTCCTCCCAGCTCCCCTCCCAACCCGCTTCCCTGAGGGTTACGCAGCCCGCGCGATAGGCGGCCAGGGAGGCTCTCCTTTCCTCCTCGTCCACGAACCTCAGGAGAGCGAAGAGCGTGGTGGAGCGGTCCTCGATGAGCAATGAGCCGTGCTGCAGTACCGCCCTGCCCCGCCACAGCTGCGCGCTGCCGCATATCTTGCGCCCCGCGTGCTTGAGGTCCGCCTGGGTGGATGCGGTGAAGCACGCCCCGCCCGCCTCGGCGTAACGGTCGCCGCTTCCCTGGTGCACGGCAGCCTCGATACCCAACAGATAAAGTGCCGCGACGATGCCGCGGCAGATGAAGGCGTAGGCCTCCGCCACGTTACCGGAAAGCCCCATGGTGGCAGGGAGCACGATGCTGTAGGTGAAATCGTCCAGGTGCAGTATGCCGCGTCCGCCCGTAGGCCTCCTCACCACCTCGATCCCCCGTGAGCGACAGGCCTCCAGGTCGATCTCTTCCAGGTCCTGGAAACGCCCCAGGGAAAGGGCCGGCGGCTCCCAACGCATGAAGCGCAGGGTGGGCGGAAAGCCTTCCTCGCAGGCCGACTCGAGCAGGGCCTGGTCCAGTGCCATGTGGGCCGCCCCCTCCATGCTCAGGGTGGGGAGCAGTCTCCATGCGCGCGTCATCTCTTTCTCCCGTACGCCCGTGCCTGCCGTGAGAGAAGGTCACGAAAGGCGGGGTTCTTTCCCGTCAGGAAAGCGGCTCGATGGCGAGGCCCTCGATCTGCCCCTGTACGTATCCCCTGATCTCCCGCGGGGAAGGAAGGTCCCGTACCGCCCTGCCCGCGGAGATGTATTCCTTTAGAAGGGGTACCCTCTCTCCCCCGCAGGGACAGCGGGGCGCCTCTCTTCCCCAGGGCAGGATCTCGTGTCGTCCGCAGGAGGGGCAATGCCAGGTCTGCTTCTTGCCCGACATCTTGCCGCGCTTGGCCCTGGGTTCGCCTTCCACCTCCACGATGTCCAGGGAAAAGTCGACCACCGGCGCGTTGGATATGGAGGTCCCCACCCCATAGGCGTCCGCGTAGGGGTTGTAGCGCAGGATGTCGTATTCGTCCAGGCCGCCGCTCAGGAAGATCTTCACCTTCTCGAAACCGCGCATGTCGAGCTCCCACCGCACCTCGCGCATTATCTCGAGGAAGTCGCCGCGCCGCGAGGCGGGGGTATCCAGGCGCACGGCGAAGAGTTTGTCCCCCAGCACCCTTGCGGCCGTGAGGGCCCCGAACTTCTCGTCCTGGAAGGTGTCCACGAGGGCCACCCTACGGATATAGGGATCCGCGGCCGCGTCGAAGGCCAGGAAGGCCCGCTCCTCCTCGCCCACGCAGAGCATGAGGGAGTGGGACATGGTGCCCAGGGGCTTTTCCCCTATGAGCTCCGCGCTGGCCACGACGGAGACGCCGTCACAGCCACCGATGAAGGCGTTGCGCTCGATCATTGGGGTTATGGAGGGGTGCATGCGCCGCGCCCCGAAACTCAACACCATGCGGTCACCGGCCGCCACGCGGCAGCGCGCGGCCTTGGTGGCCACCCCCGAGGCCTGGCAGAGGAAACCGAGCAGCGCCGTTTCCAGGACGGCGAATTCCAGGTAAGGTCCCTCCAGGATGAGGACGGTGTCCTCGGCGTGGAAGAGGGTCCCCTCGGGCATGGCGAAGAGGTCGACATCGCGGCCGAGGAAGAGCTGCAGGGCCTCCTCCAGGCCCGCGAAGATCGCCCACTTCCACCCGTCCGGCAGGCCGCTCGCGCGCACCTCCATGGCGACACGGGGATTCATGTGCAGGCTGCGCAGGGTCTTCACCACGTTGACGAAGTAGATGTCGGTGACCTTGCCCTGCATTATCTCCTCGGGGGAAGCGGTGTGGAAGGTCATCCCCGTCTCCTTTCTCATATCAGCTCGGCCTGGAGGACTTCCGCGAGCTGGCGGAAGATGAAGGCGTCCGTCTCCTCGCTGAGCGAGGCCACGGCGTCGCGGAAAACGGCGACCTGGTACAGGCGCATGGCCGCATCCAGGGCGGTGGCGTAGACGCAGATGTTGGTGAGGACGCCCGCGAGGTAGAGCTTGCAGATGCCGTGCTCGCGCAGGTAGAGGTCCAGGTCCGTGCCGAAGAAGGCGCTGTACCTGCGCTTGCGCACGACGTGCTCACCGGGCAGGGGGGCAAGTTCTGGTATCACCTCCGCTCCCCAGGTGCCGGCGACGGCATGGGCGGGCCAGTAGCGGAACTCCTGGTCGTCCTCGCTGTGGTGATCGGTGACGAAGACGACCGCCGTGCCCCGCTCCCGCGCGGCTTCGAGCAACTGCCTCACGCGGGGCACGATGCGCCGGGCGCCGGGGACCACCAGCGCCCCGCCGTCGTCTATGAAATCGTTGAGCATGTCGATGATGAGCAGCGCACCCTGCGGATGGAATTCCACGCCCACGTGGTATCACCACCTTTCCCGAGAAAGCCTGCCGCCGGCCTTGCCTGCGCCGGATCGCGGCCCTGCACTTGCTGCCGGGCCGCCGCGGACGCGCGGGTCGGCCACCTAGCCGCCCGCGTTTTCCGCCCCGGCGATAAGGGCCCAACATCTTCCAGGCGGGCCCCTGGGGCTCGCCGTTCTCCCTTATTGATGAAGTTTAGTCTCGGCGGAGGTGTTAGGCAAGGACGCCGCAGGGCGCACGGCGCGGAGAGCGTCAGGACACGAAGCCGGCGATCCTCTTGCTGGTTTCCGCGATGATGCGCGCCGCCCGCGTGTCTTCGTCCGCCTCGCTGATGATGTGCAGCGTGGGTTCGTCCGGGTCGGGCAACACCAGCACCCAGGCGTTGTCGTCAAGGCGTATCTTCACCCCGTCCACCAGTTCCAGCCTCTCCTGCTCCGTCTCCTCCACCAGGCGTCGCATGATGGTGCCTTTCTGCTCCCAGGACGCGGGAAGCTCCGCGGAGAGGACGTGAATGGGGGGCAGTTCCTCGACGTGGCGCGAGAGCGTCTTTTCCGTTTTGCAGAGATTGTCGAGGAGCATGGCGGCGCCGGCCATGGCGTCGTAGGTGGGCAGGAAGGAGGGGAATATGTACGCGCCGCTCCCCGATCCGGCGAAGATCACCCCTTCCTCCAGCGAGGCCTTCATCAAAGCGCTGCGGCTTACCTTGGTGCGCACCACCCTGATGCCGAAGCGTGCCGCCACCTTTTCGACCAGCGAGGTGACGCTTACGGGGACCGCTATGACGCCGCGCTTGCCCGCCTCCCCCAGGATCTTGACGAAGAGGGGCAGCGCCAGGCCGGGGTGGACCTGCCTACCCTTCTCGTCCAGAAGGTAGATTCGCTCCGCGGCGTTGTCCAGGAGCATGCCGATCTCGGCTTCCGAGGACATGACGAGCTGGGAGAGGTTGCGCAGGGAGGAGTTGAGCTCCTCCTGGGAGAGGGTGACGCGCTTCTCGTCCGTGAAGTTGTTGAGGTTCAGGACGTCGCAGCCCATCTTGCCGAGTATGCCGGGCAGGATCAGGCTGGCGCTGGAGAAGGCGTAGTCGACGACGATGCGGAACTTCCGGGCCCGCAGGCGCTCGAGGTCGAGGCCCGCCAGCAGCGAGTTGGAATACATTTCCAGAACGCGCGGGGGAAAGACGATGGCGCCGATCTCGTCGATGAAGGCCCTGCGGAAGCTCGACTGGTTGAAGACCTTCTCGATCTCCCTCTGCTTGCCCTCCGCGATGTCTATCCCCTGCTCGTCGAAGAAACGGATCTCTATGGATTGCGGGTCGAAGGCCGAGATGCGGACGTCCACGCCTCCCACCGCCCTCTCCGCCCGGATGGCGTAGCGGTTCACCGGCGCCGGCGAGACCTCCAGGTCGGAAACGTCGATCCCCGAGGCGTTAAGGCCGCTGATGACCGCCCGCTTGATGGTCCTGGCCGCGCGTGACGGATCGCGCGAGGTCACCACGGTGGAACCCAGTGGCAGTGTCGATCCGTAGGCCATGGCCACGCGCAGAGCCAGCTCCGGCGTTATGTCCACGTTCACAATGCCGGATACCGCCCGCTTTCCGAAGAGGGTGCGCATCCCCTTGGACTCCCACACGATGCTCGTGTTCACCGTGGCACCCGTCTCCACCGTCTTGAAGGGGTAGATCTTTACGTCGTGGTTGACCATGACGCTCTCACCTATCAGGCACTCGTCCCCTATGACCACGCCCTCCTCCAGGCGCACGTTGGCCTTGAGGTCGCAGTTCTTCCCCACCACGCAGCCCCTGAGGTGGCAGCCGTTGCCGATGAAGGAATTATCGTAGACTATGGCGCGGTGCACGAAGGAATCACCCTTGACGATCACGTTGTTGCCCAGGACGGTGTATTCCCTTACCTTGCATCCCCTCTCCACCTTGCAGTGGTCTCCCAGCACCGCGGGACCCCTCAGCTCCACATTGGCGTCGATATCCACGCCCTCTCCCACCCATATGTTCTCGGACATGCGGAAGCCGGGGGGGTCGATCTTCACCTTCCCATCGAGGATATCGCGATGTGCCATGATGTACTGCTCGAAGTTGCCTATGTCGCACCAGTAGCCATCGGCGATGTACCCGAAGACGGGATAACCCTTTTCCAGCAGCAGGGGGAAGAGGTCCTTCGAGAAGTCGAAGGCCTGGTCCGCGGGCACGAAATCGAGCACGTCCGGCTCGAGGACGTAGATCCCGGTGTTTATGGTATCGCTGAACACCTGGCCCCAGTTGGGTTTCTCGAGGAACCTCTCTATGCGTCCCTCCGCGTCGGTGACCACGATGCCGAACTCGAGCGGGTTCGCGGCACGCACCAGGGTGATGGTGGCGACGGCGCCCTTGCTGCGGTGGAACTCCACCACGGCGCCGAGTTCGATGTCCGTGAGGGCGTCACCGCTGATGACCAGAAAGGTGTCGTCAAGGAACTGCGCGCAGTTCTTCACGCTTCCCGCCGTGCCCAGCGGCGCCGATTCCGTGCTGTATTCTATGTCCGCTCCCCAATCCCTGCCGTCGCCGAAATAGTTACTGATAAGGGTGGGAAGGAACTGCAGGGTGACCACCATCTCCTTGAAGCCGCAGGCGACGAGGAGATTGAGGATGTGTTCCATCATGGGACGATTCACCACAGGGAGCATCGGCTTGGGCTGGTTGCTGGTCAGCGGCCGCAACCTGGTGCCCTGCCCCCCGGCCATGATGACCGCCTTCATGCTGCAGCGACCTCCGTTCCTCTCATCGTCTCCGTACGCCGATCACGTTTCCTGTCCAGCCCGCCTGCAGCGGCCCGCACGGTAGCCCGCGAGGCGACCCGCTTTTCCGGGGTCCATGCGCCTCCCCGTGACGGAGGGAATCTCCGCACCCTCTCAGGACAGGTAATCGAGGACCAGCACGAGGGTCGGCTCCGGCAGATCGTCCGCGGAGAGATAAACGGGGCTCTTGCCGGCCCTCTCGACGTTCCGGAAGCGAGCCAGGAAGGGTTCCTCGGTCAGGATCGGGAACGAGCAGGCGTCGTTGCGGAAATGCATGGGAATGGCGATGCGCGGCGCCAGTGCCGTGACCAGTTCGGCCGCTCCCGCGTCGTCGACGGTGAAGGTGCCCCCTACCGGCACGAAGAGCACGTCCGCACCGCGCAGCTCCTCCTGCTGTTCCTCCGGGAGCATGTGGCCGAGGTCTCCCAGGTGCACGAAGGTCATGCCCTGCAGGCGGAAGCGGAAGACGATGTTGGGACCGCGCTCCTTCCCGCCGCTCTCGTCGTGGTAGGTGGCGAATCCCTCGATCTCCACCCCGTCCAGGCTACGCGGCGCGGGATCGCTAACCACCTGCGGGTTTCCTTTCACCCCCGCCACGTGGGCATGGTCGAAATGGTCGTGGCTTACCAGCACGATGCCGGCTTCCACCTGGGGGAGCGTGTAGCCGACGCCTTCGCCGTAGGGGTCGGTCACCACGCGGTGCCCGGCACCGTCTTCCAGGAGGAACATGGCATGTCCCAGCCAGGTGACGCGAACCGCCCGAGACAGGTCCTTTTCCTGCGTGAAACGGGAAGACATCATCTCACCTCCTAAATGTTACGGACAAGCCGGGGTAGATCACCGCACGCCAATCGCGGGACACGGCATGTCGATCCCTTTCCCGGTACCGTGCGCGGGGACCGGCGCCCGCAGCCGGCTGGCGGTCGCCGCCGCGCCGGCGCGTACCGTCGTGGGCCGCTCAGGCCGCGGCTCCCCCCCGGTGCTTCCCTAACAACTTTATACCCCTGCGTATGTAGATAAAACCGCTCAGGTAGGAAAAAAGGATGCCGACGCAGAAGATCACCAGACCGACCGGGTTGACGCGGTCTGCGACGTTCCAGAGGATGAAGATGCATATGGACACGAAGAGGAGGGCGGTGGCAAGCTTACCGGTCCAGTGCACCGCGAGCTTTTCTCTCACCTCCCTGTCCCTTATGCCCACTATCGGGGCCCCCACGATCATCAGCGCGTCGCGGGCCACGATCACCAGGCCTATCCAGAGCGGAATGAAATGCCTCCACATCAGGGCCACCAGCACCGAGATCACCAGCAGCCTGTCCGCGAGGGGGTCCACCACCTTCCCGAACTCCGAGATGGTGTTGGTGCGCCTCGCGATCTGGCCGTCTATGAAGTCGGTGAAGGCTGCGAAGAGGAAGACGGCGAGGGCCCAGGCGTGGGCCGCGTCCACGTCGTTCGCGGAGGCGGCGAAGATGAGCCAGACAACTACCGGTATCAGCGCGATGCGCAGACAGGTGAAGATGTTGGCGAGGTTCTTCCTGATCATCACGCACCCCTCTTTCCCCGCGAGGCCGACGACCGGGACTTCCTCCTCTCGCGGCAAGGAGGCGGCAACGGCGTTCCGCTTCCCTTACGTTTAGGGGGCGGATGGAGGCCGCCCCCTTCCTCGTGGTCGGGATGGCCGGATTTGAACCGGCGACCTCTTGACCCCCAGTCAAGCGCGCTGACCAAGCTGCGCCACATCCCGTGTTCTCCAGGACCTATTCTAAATGGCGCGGGCGCGAAAAGGCAACGCGTGGACGCGCCGGTCTACCAACTCTTTCAACCGGGAGAGCGCCTATCGAAACGATACAACATCACGCGCAGGTGCGATCACGAGGTGAAACCCCCGGCGGTCTCCGGCATGTGGGCATGGAAAGCGCGGGTGTCGATGCGTGGGTCGTAAACGCAGACGCGGTTGCGCCCGCTGAGCTTCGCGCGGTAGAGAGCCCGGTCGGCGTTGTCGATCAGCTGCTCGCTATCCTCGGCGTCCTCCGGGAAACCCGCTATGCCCATGCTGACCGTCAGGTTCCCGCCGGGTTGTTCCTCCTCGAAGGGGAAGACGTGGTCCTGGACCACGCGCCTTATACGCTCGGCCATGGTGAAGGCCTCCTGCTTGGAGACCTCGGGGATGATGATCGAGAACTCCTCGCCCCCGTAGCGGAAGACCATGTCGACGTCGCGGGTGTTCTGCAGAAGCAGGCTCGCGAGCGTCCGCAGCACCTCGTCACCCCTAAGGTGTCCGTGCCGGTCGTTGTAGATCTTGAAGAAATCGATGTCCAGCATGATGAAGGAGAACGATCTCCCGTAACGGATGGAGCGCTTGGACTCCTCTCCCAGGACGCGCTTGAGATGCCTGCTGTTGTAAAGCCCGGTCAGGTCGTCGGTGATGGCCAGCTGGTTGATCTCCTCGAAGAGTTTCGCCCGTTCCACCGCCATGCCGATCTGCTCGCCGATGGCCTTGGCCAGCGCGATATCCTCGTCGTCGAAGGCGTCCTCGTAGCGGCTGGACATGTGCAGGATGCCGAAGACCGTCTGTCCCGAACGGATGGGAACGCACAGCACGGACCGCACGTCGCTTCCCACGACCATGTTGGGACAGCGCCTGTCTACGGCGATATTCCCGCTGATGAAGATCTCGTCGTGTTCCAGGACAAAACACCCCTGGATGCGCTCGAAGGGGTGGCTCAGGTGCTTCTCGACGTATTGCTTGCTGAATCCGAAGCTGCGCGCGGCCTCCATCATCCCCGTCTGCGGATCGAGTAGGTTGATGAGGGCCTTGTCGGCAGCAAAGAGCCCCCGGATCACGTCCAGGGCCAGATTGTAGAGCTGGTCGAGGCTGGAAGTGGTGTTGATGGCGTCCACCACCCGGATGATGCTGGTGAGCTGGGCCACCTTCTCCTCGCTGCGTCGGAAGAGGAGGGCGTTGTCCAGAAAAACGGAGATTTGGGGGGCCAGGAGGCCCGCCAGCTCGAGGTCGCGGCGCGCGAAGCCCCTGCGGGAAAGCTTGTTCGCCAGGACGAGCACGCCGATGCTCTTGCCGCGTGCCTCCAGGGGGCAGGCGATAAGGTCGAGGATGCAGCCGCCCGGGAGCAGGAAAGAGGTGTCGATCTCCCTGCAGACGCGGCGCGAGAGCAGAATCGGCTTGTGGCCGTGCAGGACGGTGCTCATCATCGTGCTCCCGCCCAGCGGTATCTTCAGCTGCGCGGCCACCTGGTAATCTATGCCGGGAGCGGGCTGTTGCGCCACCAGGCAGTCGTTGTGCTCGTCGTAGGTGAAGACGACCGCGATCTCCGCCTGCATGATGTTGGCGACCCGCTGGGTTATCTCGTTGAGCACGTGGTGAAAGGCGGGGCTCCTGCTCGAGCTCTGGCTTATGTCGTTGAAGACGCGCAATCTCCTTCGGTCCTCGAGTACGATGTCAAGGACGTAGGCGAAGATAAGCGCCATACCCGCGAGGTAACCGTAACGCAGCGCCAGTGCGCGTGACAGGTCGTACCCGGGGGGGATGTCGCCGTCGAAGACGACGACCAGGCCGTACCCCAGCGAGGCCGTCAAGGCGGCGAGCAGCGCCCCCCTGTACCCCCCGTATAAACCGCCGATGAAGGGGGCGATTCCCAGAAAAAGGAAAGTATAGCCCTGAACGCCGCCGCTGTAACGGACGGCCACGCAGAGGGCTGCGATGTCCACGAGGGCGGAAAAGCGTCGCAGGCGGTGGCCGCCCCCCACCCTTACGAGAAAAGCGTAGGCGGCGAGGGCAAAGGTGAGGTAGCAGGCGAAGAGCACGTAGAGGGGGAGGAAGCTGATCTTCCCGCCCAGGTCCGCGTTGATATAGTGTACGTGCACGAGGGCCAGGAAGGACAGGGCGAGCGCGGTGCGCAATGCCAGCTCGCGGCCGCGGGAGTAGAGCTCCGTCCCCTCCACGGGCTTGACCTCCCCCGGCGCGTCTCTCTCCTGTATCATCATGCCCCCTGTATCGCGCACGTCACGGTCCGATATCAATACATTATCATATGTAAACATATGAGAACGACATGACGGTATCCGGAAAAGGAGACGCGGCGACGAGCCCCGGAGCATGAGACGGGGTCGCGGCGACCTTCGTGTAAGCGCGCACTTCCCCGACCGTGGACGGGGCCTCGCGCCCTTCAATCTTCGCCGGCGAAGGGGAGGAAACGGTGTACGAGTTCCGGGGGGACTTCGGCGACGAGAAAGATGGTGCCGTCTTCCACGCGCATGTCGATGACCCGGCCGCGCCTGTAAAGCAGCGAGAGCAGGTCGCCCTTCTCGGCGGGAAGCCGCAGCCTGAGGGGGCGCGAGGCGGCCAGGAGAGCGGACATCCTCTCCCGCAGCGCCTGCAGGCCTTCCCCGGTCACGGTGGAGGTGAAAATCCCCGCCGGGAACGCCTTTCGCAGCGCAGTCCTCTCCTCTTCCCCCAGTAGATCGACCTTGTTGAGGATATAGATGACGGGTATGCCTTCCGCGCGCAATTCCTCGAGGACCTCGTTCACCGCCCGCACCCTGCGCTCGATGTTCTGCGAGGAAGCGTCGATGACGTGCAGGAGGAAGTCGGCCTCCCGTACCTCCTCCAGGGTGGACTTGAAGGCCTCCACCAGCTGGTGAGGGAGGTGGTCGATGAAACCGACGGTGTCCGTTACCACGGCCCTGCGGTTGCCGGGAAGCACCAGGCGGCGCGTGGTGGGATCCAGCGTGGAGAAGAGCTGGTCCTCCACCGCGACCTCCGCATCGGTCAGGACGTTCAGGAGGGAGGACTTGCCGGCGTTGGTATATCCTACCAGGGAAAAGGTTGGCACGCTCAGGCGTTGCCTCCTTTTCCTCTTTACCCTGCGTATGCGCGTGAGTTCCCTGAGTTCGCGGTCGAGGGCCCTGATGCGCGCGTTGATCCTCCGCCTGTCCACCTCCAGCTTCGTCTCACCGGGTCCGCGGGTGCCTATCCCGCCTCCCAGGCGGCTCAGCTCCGCACCACGGCCGGCAAGGCGGCTGAGTTGGTAACGGAGCTGTGCCATCTCTACCTGCGCCTTGCCCTCCTTGGAGTGGGCATGCTGTGCGAAGATGTCGAGGATGAGGGCCGTGCGGTCGATGACCTTGACCCCCGTCTCCCTCTCGAGGTTTCGCTGCTGGGAGGGCGTCAGGTCCTGGTCGAAGATGACCATGTCCGCCCCCACGGAGGAGACCAGCCTCCCGAGTTCCTCGACCTTTCCCCTGCCCAGGAGCGTCGCCGCATCGGGACGGGAACGCACCTGCAGGAAGCTGGCGCATACCTCGGCTCCCGCCGTCTCGCTGAGGGAAGCGAGCTCCTGCAGGCTTTCCTCCGCCTCTTTCTCGCCGCCGCCCCAGAGCACGCTGACCAGGACGGCCCGCTCGCGATCCGCCTCCCCTTTCAATCTTGTCCCGTCGTTCTTTTTCCGCATTTTCGAGCGTGATCCTCAAGCCTTCACCGGGAAAAGGCCCGCCTGATCCGCTCCGCGCCCTCCTGCAGGCGCTCGTCGGGAAGGGTGAGCGAAAAACGGACGTAGCCTTCGCCGCGGGCGCCGTAGGCGGTGCCCGGGACCACCACCACCTCTGCCCTTTCCAGCAGTTCGCCCGTGAACGACGCCGCATCGTAGCCCTGGGGGACCCGCATCCACAGGTAGAGGGTGGCCGCCGGAGGGGTCACTTCCCAGCCGAGGGAGCGCAGGGAGTCGACCAGGATGTCCCGGCGGCGGCGGTAGACCTCGCAGTTTTCGCGCACGCAGTCCTGCGGCCCCTCAAGGGCGGCGACCGCGGCCAGCTGCACGGCGTTGAATACCCCCGAGTCCACGTTGGTCTTTACCTGGCCCAGGGCGGAGATCACCTTCTCGCCCCCCACGGCGAAGCCGACCCTCCAGCCGGTCATGTTGTAGGTCTTTGAGAGGGAGTGGAACTCGAGCGAGACGTCCTTGGCGCCTTTCACCTCCAGCAGGGAGGGTGAACGGTAGCCGTCGTAGGTGATCTCGCAGTAGGCGTTGTCGTGGGCAACTATCAGGTCGTGCTTTCTGGCGTAGTACACGAGCTCCTCGAAGAAGGCGGCGTCGGCCACCGCAGCCGTTGGGTTGTTGGGGTAATTGACGAAGAGCAGCCGTGCCCTGTCCAGCAGGGAGGATTCCAGCGCTCCCAGGTCGGGCAGGTATCCCCTGTCCTCGCGCAGGGGCAGGGAAACCGGCCGTCCGCCGCAGAGGATGGTGGCGTTGCGGTAGACGGGATAGCCGGGATCGGGGACCAGCGCCGTATCGCCCGCATCGAGAAAGGCCAGCGGAAGATGGGCGATCCCTTCCTTGGAGCCGATGAGCGCCAGCACCTCCCTTGCCGGGTCGAGAGACACGCCGAAGCGTTCCTGGAACCAGCCGGCGGCGGCCTCCCGAAAACGGTCCATGCCGCGATATGACGGATAACGGTGGTTCTCGGGGCGGCGGCATTCCTCGCACAGCCGCTCGACGATGTGAGGGGGCGTGGGCAGGTCGGGGTCTCCGATACCGAAATTGATGACGTCAACCCCCTGGAGCTCCTTCTCCTCCACCCGGCGGTCGATCTCCGCGAACGGGTAGGGCGGAAGGTCGCTCAGGCGCCTGGAGATCCTCGGCCCCCCGTGTCCCTCCGGCGTCGTAAGGCCGGCCTTTTCATCCTCGTCGTGCATACGTCCCCCTTCTTTCGCGGTCGTTCCTTCGCGGTCTCTGGTTCCCTGAGGCAAGCGCCGTTTCCCTGCCTGGCAGGCCGTTCGGCGTGGCGGGGGACGCCTCAGCCGTCAGGCGGGCCGCCCCGCCACGAGGGGCTCAGTTCCCCCGCGAAAACCTCCACGGCCGGGCCGGCGAGGCGGACGTGGCCCGCCTCGTCCGCCCCTACGGTCAGCTCCCCTCCCCTGAGAGAAACGCGCATGGAGCGGCTTCCCTTTCCCAGGTGGAGAGCAGCGACGAAGGCCGCGCATGCTCCCGTGCCGCAGGCGAGGGTTTCCCCCACCCCCCTCTCCCACACCCTGACGGCCAGGCTGCCGGGCCCGGTCACCTGCACGAATTCCACGTTGGTGCGGCGGGGAAAGAGGGGGTGGTGTTCCAGGGCCGGCCCCCATTGCGCCACCGGGGCCGTCTCCACGTCGGGGACGAACAGCACGCAATGGGGATTGCCCATGGAAAGGCAGAAAGCGGTCACCTCCTCCCCCCCGGGCAGCTCCAGGGTTCGCGTGCCCTGCCGGGAGGACTCGTCGGGCGAGGGGATGTCCGGCGACCGCAGCTCCGGGAGCCCCATGTCCACCTCGACCTGCACCACCTCGCCCCCGCTTACCGTGAGCCGGGTTTCCTTGCACCCCGCAAGGGTTTCGATCAGCAGGGCCTCTCCGCGCGTCCCCTCCTTCTCGTAGAGGTACTTGGCAAGGCAGCGGATACCGTTCCCGCACATCTCCGCCTCCGAGCCGTCGGCGTTGAAGATGCGCATGCGGGCGTCGCCTCCGCCCAGGGGAGGGCAGGCGAAGATGATGCCGTCGGCCCCCACGCCGGTGTGGCGCCTGCACAGCTCCTCCATGTCCTGCGGCTCCAGGGGGAGCGCGTCCCCGTCCCGCGCGGCGAGGATGATGAAGTCGTTGCCCGTACCGTGATACTTGTAGAACCTCATGGCATGCATCTGTCTCATCTCTACTCTATCTCATCCCGCACGGCCTTCGCCATCTCCCGTTCCAGCAACTCCCTTATGCTCCTCCACGCCTGCGGTGGCCTCGCGTGGAGGTCCGCTTCCTCCAGCGTGAACCAGCACAGGCCCGGGACCCGTCTGAGCCAGGTCAGTTGCCTCTTGGCGTAGCGCCGGGAGCGCCGCTTAATTTCAGAGATAGTCTCGTCGAGAGGTATGCCCCTGTCAAGGTGATCCATGATCTCCTTGTAGCCCAGCGCCTGGCGGGCCGTGCGGGAAAGCCCTCCTGCGGCCGCCAGGGCGCGCACCTCCTCCAGCAATCCGGCCTCCATCATGGCGTCGACGCGCCTCTCGATGGCTCGGTAGAGGGCCTGTCGGGGGGCGTCGATCGCCACCCCCGCGTAGCGGAAATAGGGCGGCTGCGAGCCCCTGCGCGCCTGAAAGGCGGACATGGGCCGCCCGGTGCGGCGGTACACCTCCATGGCCCTGATCACGCGTCTCATGTTCGTGAAGTCATCCCGCGCCGCGAAAGCGGGGTCGATCTCGCGCAGCCTTTCCCTGAGCCCCTCGGGGTCCTCTTCCGCCCACCTCTCGACCTCCCGCCTGATCTCGTCGTCGCGGCCGCCGGGAGGGAAACGGAGGTCGAAGACAACCGCCTCGAAATACAGGCCGGTGCCGCCGACCAGGAGGGGGAGATTACCCCGCGCGGCTATCTCCTCCACCGCCCGCCGCGCCTCCTCCTGGAAGCGCGAGACCGAGAATTCCACGTCGGGTTCCACCAGGTCGATCATGTGATGGGGGACGGCGGAACGCACTTCCGGCGGCGGCTTGGCGGTGCCGATATCCATGCCGCGGTAGACCTGCATGGAATCGACGGAGACGATCTCCGCCCCCATGTCCAGGGCCAGCTGCACGGCGATGGCGCTCTTACCCACCGCCGTGGGACCCAGGAGCGCCGCCACCTTAATGTCGCTCAGCGGGCGCGCCACGGTACCGCGCTCCTCTGCCGTGTTCCATCGCCATCCCTCTCTTCCGGATCCGCGGTGCTCTCTGCCAAGAGCATAGCACGTCGCCTCATGCCGGAAGGGGGACCGGCCTCCCGTGGTCACGCTTGCGGGGTGGGTCGGGGGTCGGGCCCCCGGCCGTGTTCCGTCAGTGATACCGGTCAACCGTGAAGCGGTAGATCTGGATGGGCTCGTGCTGCCCTATGCCCGCCTTGCGCCGGGCGATATCCAGTTGCTCCTCCACCGTGTCCACGCCCTCCAGGTCGGGAAGGAGAAGGCCTATGCGGCTCCCCCGCTGCACGATGACCCCGTAACGGCGGGGGTCGAGTTGCGCTATGTCGTCGACCGCTTCCGGGTCGCTGAGGACGTCCACGCTGATCTCCAGCTCGTCGATCTCCTCGGGGCCGACCGGAGGAAAACGGGGGTCACGCGTGGCGGCGCTTATGGCGTTGGAGATGATCTCCTCGGCCAGGGTTTCACGCGTGGGCTGGAAGGTACCGATGCATCCCCTCAGCACCCCCCTCTTCTTGAGGCTCACGAAAGCGCCCGCCCTTCCCGGGAGCGCCCTGCTCAGGTCCTCCGCCTCCGCCGCATCGAGTATCCTTCTCTCTTTCACCCATGCCTCGATGGCAGCCCTTGCCAGCTGCACGTGGGGACTTCCTTTCGCGGTGCTTCCCGGCATTAGCACACCCCCTCAATCGGCGACAAGATGCAGGGAGACCATGTAGCCCACCCCGAAGGGACCCTCGTAAGAAAGCACACGGTTGCGCAGGGCGCCGTCATGCAGGGCTCCCCACAGGGCGTATATGGAGCGCAGCCCGCATTCGCCCGCCGCTTCCACCAGGTCCTCTTCCAACTCTTTCAAGGCGGGAAAATCACCGCTTTTTGCGATCTCCACTATGCGTGCGTCGAAATCCCGTCCGCGCGGGTCATAACCCGCGGGGGCGCCCCTGATGAGACGATGTGAAAGGTCCCCGCTGGCGACGAAGAAGGCGCGCCGTCCCAGTCGGCGGCATACTTCCGACGCCAGGGAGCCCAGGTGGAAGTGGCTGTCGTAGCTCAGCGCCGCGATGGAGAGGGACACTACGGGGGTTTCCAGGTACTGGTCGAGGTAGTAGAGGGGCACCAGGAGCCCGTGGTCGAGATCCTCTCCGCGCTCGAACCAGCGGCCTGAAGCCGCATCCACAGGAAGCAGCGGGAACCTCCTCTCCCCCGCGGCTTCCACCAGCGCCGCGGAGAGCTCGACGTCGTTCTTCTTGGCGATGCGCACCTGCGGGCAACCGAAGGAGGCGAAGCTTCCCTCGAGGGTCGACGCCGTCTTCACGGTGAAGGCATCGCGGAAGATGGGGGTGTGCGGGGAGATCATGACCAGCACCTCTGGGCGCAGCCCCGCCAGTTCGCTTCCCAGCTCGCGCATCGCATCCTGGGTGGCGCGCACCGTGTCAAGGTCCTTTCCCCCGATGGCGGGGACCAGCAAGGGAGGGTGGGGAACGATACAACCACCCAGGAAGCCGCCTGCCGCGCTCATCATCTCACCCCCATGCGGGCCTCTTGATCCGTCGTTCATCACCGGCTGCCTTCAAGTAATTAGGATACCCCGATGCCGCGCGGCGGAAACTTCTAACCCAGCACCTCCCGCAGGCTGCCCTGCAGGCACCAGCTGCCGGAGGCGGTGATGCGCACGCGGGCGAACCTCCCGGTGAGGTCCTCCTTCCCGCGCGGGAAGTGCACGAGCTGGTTGCCACGCGTACGCGCCCGCCAGCGCCCGGGGTCCCTGGCGCTCGGCCCCTCCACGAGCACCACCTCCTCCTTGCCCACCCTGGCGCGCAGGCTCTCCGCCGTGAGCCGACGGGTGAGGGAAAGGAGCCTCTCCATCCTCGCGCCTTTTTCCGCCGGGGAGACGTCGTCGGGAAGGTGCGCCGCCGCCGTCCCCGGCCGCGGGTTGTAGAGGAAGGTGAATGAGGCGTCGAAGCGGCACAGCTCCACCATCTCCATGGTGTGGAGGAAGTCCTCCTCCCTCTCGCCGGGAAAACCGACGATGATATCCGTGGAGAGGACCACGCCCTCCACGGAGTCGCGCAGGGCCTTCACCCTTGACAGGTAGGTTTCGCTGTCGTACCCGCGGTTCATGGCCGCGAGGATGCGGTCGGACCCCGACTGCATGGGGAGGTGCACGTACTCGCATACGTTGGGGGTCTCCGCGATGGCCCGGATCGCGTCGCGGTCGAAATCCCTCGGGTGGGAGGTGAGGAAGCGGATCCACACGTCGGGAAACGTGGAGCCCAACCGCCGCAGGAGGTCGGCGAAGCGGCTCCTCCCCTCCTCGCGCAGGCGGTAGGAATCGACGTTCTGGCCGAGGAGCACGATCTCTCGCACCCCTTCGCTTACATGCCTTTCGGCCTCCGCGAGTATCTCGTCCGCTGGCCTGCTCACCTCCCGGCCGCGCACGTAAGGCACCACGCAGTAGCTGCAGAAGTTGTCGCAGCCGTGGGATATGGTGATCCATGCGCGGAAGCCCTCTCTCCTTTTCACGGGGACGTCGTGCAGGCGCAGGCCGTCCATGTCGAGGGCGCAGGTGGCCCCCGTCGCCGCCTCCTCGAGCAGCGCGGCTATGTTGGGATACTGGTGGGTGCCGAAGACCAGGTCCACGTGGGGGGCCCTCTGCAGGAGGCGCACACCCTCCTTCTGTGCGAGGCAGCCCCCCACCGCTATGGTCACCCCTCTCCCCTCCTTCAACGGCTTCAAGGAGGCGAGGCGTCCCATGAGGCGTCTCTCGGCGCTGGCGCGCACGCAGCACGTGAGGAGTATGACCGCGTCGGCGTCCTCGAGCGAGGCTTCCCTCCAGCCCGCGGCCTCCAGCGCCCCGCTTATGCGCTCCCCGTCGTGGATGTTCATCTGGCATCCGAAGGTCAGGAGCGCGTATCTTCTCGCCATCCCGTTTTTACCTGCCCGCTCTTTCCTTCTCGCCGCCTCCCGGCGCCCGCGCCGTTGCGTGGCGGCGGCGTTACCACGCACGACCATACGATCATTGTAACCGACGGGCATTCCGGGGGCGCCGCGGGAAGACGTCCTCGGCAGGCCCGCGTCCAGTGCGGCGTCTCAGTGCCGTGGCCCGGCGGCGGCCGCTTCCCTGCAGAAGGCGAGGCTGCGCCTCAGGTTGCGCACGATGCGCTCCTCTCCCAGGCGCGCCTCCAGCGGACCGGGGCCGAGCTCGAGTGCCACCTTACCGGCGAAGCCATCGCGGGAGAGGAGGGAGATGAAGCGGGCGAGCGGCAGGCGCCCCTCGAAGGGAAGGGCGTGATCGTCGAAACCCTTCAGGTAATTATTGGAAAGGTGTACGTGGCGCACGCGGGACCGCAGTTCGTTCCAGGCATGGAAGATGTCCACCCCAGCCACCGCGAAGTGGCTGGTGTCGAATGCCAGGTTCTGGAAACGCCCCAGGTCGTGCAGGGAGTTGAAGAGGCTCAGGTTCCAGGTCCGGCGCAGCTTCAGGAGCATGGCGTTCTCCACCGCGAGCATCACGCCGTTCCTTTCGCCGCAGCGCGTTAGGTGGCGGAGCGCCCAGCGTGCGTAGTCCCACTGCCAGAAGTAGGGAAGGTGAACCACCACCACCCCGGCCCCCAGTCGCTCCGCCATCTCCACCGAGCGTTCTATCTTTCCCAGGTAGCCACCCCAGACCCTTTTCGCAGCCATGAGGAAGGGGGCGTGTATGCTGTCCACCTTGAGGCCGTAACGTTCGCACAGGACCCGGACCCGCTCCGCGGACTGGGTTTCCTCCCGCTTGGTCACCATGAGCTCTATGGCCTGGAAGCCGGCGTCCCGCGCCATGCGCATGACGTCGTCGAGTTCCATGTTGAAGAGGGACGCGGTGGAGAATATGAAGTCGATCTTGCCACCTCCTCAGCCGTCTCTCCCGCCCGGGAGGCGGCGGAGCACCCCCCGCAACAGGAAGCTGGTGGTGGCGAAAGCCGCCAGCGTGCCTCCCAGGCGTGCCCAGGGAGAACGCAGTGCCTTCTCGACGGCGCGCAGGCCTTCCTCGGCGGACCGCAGCATTTCCTCCACCTCGCCGGTCATGCGTACCACGTCGTCCAACTCGTGGTTGGCCTCATCCAGGGCGTGGTTGAGGTTGGCGAGAAAGACGAGCAGCTGCGGGCGCGCGTCATCCAGGGTGCGGTTGAGGTGATCCAGGGCCCTGCCCGCCTTGAGAGCAAGGCGGACGAGTTGAAAGGTCAGGACGGGAAAGAGGACGATGGCGAGAAGAGCCAGTATCACCTTCAAGACCTGCATGGTCCCTCCCTTTCCGGCGGGCCAGCCTAACTGGCACCGGCATGCCGTAATGAGATCCCGTCCCCATTTTATATGCATGCCTCCGCGGGGTAAAACGCGCTCGCCTCATCACCGCTTCCGGATGACGGGAGCAGGTATGGCATGCTTTCTCCGCTGCCGCGCTGATGCGGGGTTCAGCGTGATTCCACGGAAAGCCGTATGGCTGTCCGCTCCTCGCCGTCGATGATGATGTCCGTGAATGCGGGTATGCAGACGAGGTCTATGCCGCTGGGGGCCACGAATCCCCTGGCGATGGCGATGGCCTTGATGGCCTGGTTGAGGGCACCCGCCCCTATCACCTGGATCTCAGCGCTCCCTGATTCGCGTAGCACTCCCGCCAATGCCCCTGCCACGGAGTTGGGATTTGATTTCGAGGAAACCTTAAGCACTTCCATTTCTTTACTCCTCCCCTTGCTTCCTCTCTGCGGCGAAACCGATCCCCAAGGTATCCGGCCCTCAACGGGCCTGTATCCATATACGATTTTAAAATGCTTTGCCTTCTCGATAAATATGGCCGCGCCGCGAAACCCCCCGCGAACATCGCCGCTTTCCGGGCAGTTCCGAATACAATAATGCCCGGTTAGTGAAAAAAAATATCACCCGGCGCAGGGAAAGGCAACCCTCGTGTCCCCACGCCCTTTTCAATCCGGAAAGCGCCTGTTGAGACGATACAGCTTCGCCCACACGTGCCCCCGCTTGGTCTCATGCCCGCCCGGCATCCCTTTCTCCCGTGCTTTCTCACGTGTCCGCCCTCGCGCGGCGACCGGCCAGTTCCTTCGGCATAAGGCGCGCCTGACCGTCGTTTTCATGCGTGGAAAGATCGCGAAGCCCGCGGTTTCCGAAACTGCCGCCGCGTCGCCGCCATGTCATTCCTCCTCTTTCTCGTGCAGCTTGAGGGTTATGACGAGACGGTCCTTACGCCTCCGTATGACCGGGTCCTCCGCCGTCAGCCAGCTGCGCTCACCGATGGCGGCGAAAGCATCTCGCAGCCTGTCGGCGAAAAAGCTGATGTCCTGGGGTGAAAGGCGCCGTGCGAGATGATCCCCCCACGAGGGCTTCGGCTTGCGTTGCAGGTCCGCGCGGCGCACGCACCTCTCTCCCCTGCTGCCTCCGAGCAGCTCGTTCACGCTCATGAGGGGCGGGATCTCGTATTCCAGCACGCGGAACGCGTTGCGTTCCGATACCGCCAGCGCCAGGTTCTGCGTGGCGAAGCGGTGGAGGCTCTTCCCGTCCTTGATGCCGCCGAGCTCGAACCAGAGGGGGCGATCTGTTCCCTCCACGCCCATGGCCCAGTGCTTGCGCATCTCCGTGGAATGGTGGTAGAGGGTGGAGAGGATCTCGGAGTTGGAGCCGAAATATATCTCCGTGCCGCCCGCGTCCAGGGCGAACTCGGCGAGGATGCGCGGCACGTTGCGGGGTCCTCCGGCGACCGCGAGCCTGCCGTCCTCGTCGGTCTCAAGGCGCGGGAAGGTAGACTGATCCTTTTTCTCTGGTACGCGGTGCGTGTCTATGCGCGCGTGTATTATGGTCCCCCTGCCCAACGCGGAGTCCACGAGGCGGATCTCCTCCACCACCTGCCTGATGGAAAAAAGCGCCATCCCCCTGCCGTGCACCCCGAAATGGTCCTCCACCACGTCTGCGACCTTGGAGGTCACGCGGGCCTCGAAGATCTTGCGGTGCAGCTCGGGGGGTATTCCCTTCCCGTTGTCCAGCACGTGCAGGTGACGCCAGCGCCCCTTTTCCTTCTGGAAGGAAACGTAGATGCGATCGGCGCCGGCGTCCCTCGCGTTGCGCACCAGCTCCTTGACCACGTCCTCCACGCAACGGATGTCCTGCAGGGCCTGGCGCCTCTCCGCCTCCGTGACCCGCAACCTTACGTAGCCGTGACCGAGATCCTCCTCGACGGAGACGGTTTCCGCGTTCGCGATCTCCTTCACGAACGCCAGCAGGTCTTCGCTGTTTTCCTTCGCGGCCATACGCTCTCGTCCTTCCACGAGGAGACCGGCGCACGTCCTAATCTTCATCTCGGCACGCCGGGGACGCACCTGAACCCGGAAGTAAGTCACGGCGCCTTTCGCGAGCCCTTTTGCCCCCTCTTCCCCGACAAGTATAAGACCCGCCGCGGCAGATTTCACGTGCAGGCGTGTTCGCATGATAACGGGGGGCCGCCCCGGGGCGGCACGTGTCCATGACGACGGAGCTCCGGCGGGCGTCGTTTCTCCTGTCGCGCGGCGCCTGTGGAGCGCTGCCGCGATCACGAGACGGCGTGTCGCCCCGTCGGGCGGCGATGGCAGCGGCGGTGAGGGTGGGTCCTCACTTGGCGTAATCGACCACGCGCTTTTCCCTCACCACCGTGATCTTGATCTGGCCCGGGTATTCGAGTTCGTCCTCGATCTGCTTTGCGATCTCGCGGGACAGCGTCACGCACCCGAGATCGTCGATGACGTCGGATTTCACCATGACCCTTATCTCGCGGCCGGCCTGCAGCGCGTAGGAGCTCTCGACGCCATCGAAGGAGTCCGCGATGGTCTCCAGCTTTTCCAGGCGCTTGATGTAGCTCTCCAGCGTCTCCCTCCGCGCGCCGGGACGCGCGGCGCTGATGGCGTCCGCGGCCTGGACCAGCACCGCCTCGATGGTCTGCGCCTCCACCTCGCCATGGTGCGCCTCTATGGCGTGGACCACCGCGTCGCTCTCCTTCAGTCGTTTGGCCAGCTCGGCGCCGATGATGGCGTGCGAGCCCTCGACCTCGTGGTCGATGGCCTTGCCGATGTCATGGAGCAGCCCCGCCCTCTTGGCTAGCTTGATGTCGGTCCCCAGCTCCGCCGCCATGAGGCCGGCCAGGTGCGCCACCTCCAGGGAGTGCTTGAGTACGTTCTGGCCGTAGCTGGTGCGGTATTTCAGGCGCCCGAGGACCTTCATCAACTCCTGGTTGACCCCGTGCAGTCCCACCTCGAAGACGGCCTGCTCCCCGAGCTCCTTGATCTCGGCCTCAACCTCCGCCTTGGCCTTCTCGTACATCTCCTCGATGCGCGCGGGCTGGATGCGCCCGTCCGCGATCAACCTCTCGAGGGTGAGGCGGGCTATCTCCCTCCTCACGGGGTCAAAGCTGGAGAGGATGACCGCCTCCGGCGTGTCGTCGATGATGAGGTTTATGCCCGTGAGGGTTTCGAAGGTGCGGATGTTCCTCCCCTCGCGCCCTATGATCCTGCCCTTCATCTCGTCATTGGGCAGGGGGACCACCGATACGGTGGTCTCCGCGACGTGGTCGGAGGCGCACCTCTGGATGGCGTTAGCGATGATGTGCTTCGCCTTCCGTTCCGCTTCCTCCCTCACGCGCGACTCGATCTTCTTGATTATCTGGGCCGCCTCCCGCTTCGTCTCCTCTTCCACCTGGGAAAGAAGGAGTTGCTTGGCGTCCTCCTTTGACAGCCCCGCGATGCTCGCCAGCCTCTCCTCCTGTTCCGCCTGCAGTCTCTCGACGTTCTTGCGCATGTCTTCCAGCTCGCGTTCCTTCGAGGAGAGGGCCTTCTCGCGTTTTTCGAGGTTCTCCACGCGGTTGTCCAACTGCTCCTCCCTCTGCAGCAGCCTGCGCTCGAACCTCTGCAGTTCGTTACGGCGGTTCTTTATCTCTCTCTCCGCTTCGTTGCGCATGGCGAAGATCTCATCCTTAGCCTCCACCATAGCTTCACGCTTCTTCGTTTCCGAGACCTTTTCCGCCTCTTGTACGATCCTCCTCGCCTCCTCTTCGGCGGAAGATATCTTGGCCTCGGCCATGAACTTCCTTGATAGGTAGCCTACTATGACTCCAACGAGCAGAGCCGCAACTCCTATCACTATCGCTATCACCATTTCCGTTCCTCCCTTCTATGTCAACCCGGTACGCAGGCCCGGATACGTAACGAAAAATGCCGAGCGGATTTCTCGGCATAAGGTTAAAGCTCTTATTTAAGTTTACCGTAAGTTCAAACCGATTCCATTCTCCTTCACTTACGGTTTATCCTAAAAGCGGGTCACCATGATCCCGCCAGGATATCGGCAACTGCATCTATAACCTTAGCCTGATTTCATTCTATGAAAGCAGGTAAGGGGTGTCAAGAAAGCGAGGAAAAAGCGGCGCCGCGCTTGCTCGGGCGCGACGCCGTGCTGTGCCCATCGCAAGAAACAGCCGCAGGCGTTTCCCGCTCAGGCCTCCTTTGCGGTCGCCTTCTCCTCGGCCTTTCCCCCATTGCCCGGCTTGGGTGCCGCGGCGGCCTCGTGTGGCTGTGGGGCGCCCTGGTCGGGTGGGAGGTTAAGCCTTGCCCTCAATTCGCGATCGAGTTTCTGCAGGACCTCCGGGTGATCGACGAGGTACTGCTTGGCGTTTTCCCTGCCCTGTCCCAGTTGCTCCTCACCGTACGTGTACCAGGAACCGCTCTTTTTCACCAGGCCGTGTTCCACCGCCAGGTCCAGGATGTTTCCCTCGCTTGATATTCCACGCCCGTACATGATGTCGAACTCCGCCTTCCTGAAGGGAGGGGCCATCTTGTTCTTGACCACCTTGACCCTTACCTGGTTCCCGATTATCTCCGCCCCCTGCTTGATGCTGTCCAGCTTGCGGATATCGAGGCGCACGGAGGCGTAGAACTTGAGCGCCTTGCCGCCGGGGGTCGTTTCCGGGCTGCCGAACATGACGCCTATCTTCTCCCGCAACTGGTTGATGAAGATGGCGGTGGTGTTGGACTTGCTTATGGTGCCGGCGAGCTTGCGCAGGGCCTGCGACATCAACCTCGCCTGCAGGCCGACGTGTGCGTCTCCCATCTCCCCCTCTATCTCCATGCGGGGGACCAGTGCGGCCACGGAGTCTATGACCACCACGTCGAGGGCACCGCTCCTCACCAGCATCTCGGCTATCTCGAGGGCCTGCTCTCCCGTATCCGGCTGGGATATGAGCAACTCGTCCACGTCCACCCCCAACGCCTTGGCGTAGCTGGGGTCCAGGGCGTGCTCGGCGTCTATGAAGGCGGCTATACCTCCCCTCCTCTGCGCCTCCGCTATGATGTGCAGCGCCACCGTGGTCTTGCCCGAGGATTCGGGGCCGAATATCTCCACGATGCGCCCGCGCGGAACCCCCCCGATACCCAGCGCCAGGTCGAGGGAGAGAGCCCCTGTGGGTATCACCCCCACCTGGAAACGGTGGTTATCCTGGCCCAGCTTCATGATCGAGCCCTTGCCGAACTGGCGTTCGATCTGCATGAGGGCCATCTCCAGCGCCTTGTCCTTTTCCACTTTCATCCTCCTGACCTCTCCGTAAACGCGACCTGCCACGGAAACCGCCTCGGCGCGAGAAGCCTCTCTCGAACCTCCTAGATTATATTTCTGTGCAGTGACAGGATGACCTCCGTGGCGGGAAAGCGGAAAGGAGGGCGTGTTGCCTCCGGCGCCGCACCTCGCCCCTCACATTCCGGGTTGCGCGGACCTCGCGGCCCGCGGACCCTCTGCGGCGTCCTCAGCCGCGCCGTCGCAGGCGGGCGATGAACATGCCCTCCATGTCGTGGCGGTGCGGCATGAGCTGTATGTACTTCCCCTGCACGACGGCGGAAGCAAGGCTCCGCGGGATGTAGGGAGTGGGATCCTCGCAGGAGAAGTCATCGCGCTCGTGCAGGAAATCCCCCACAACCCGCACGGTCTCCCCGCGCGTGAAGGTGCAGACGGAATACACCATCACGCCACCGGGCTTGACCGCCTCGGCGCAGCCGCGCAGAAGCCTGGCCTGCACGGTCGCCAGGTTGGCGATGTCCCCCGGGTACCTTCTCCATTTGAGCTCGGGGTTTCTCTGCAGGGTACCCAGGCCGCTGCAGGGAGCGTCGAGGAGCACCGCGTCCACCTCCCCCACCAGCTCCCGCAGCCTCGTGGCGTCGCCCTCCACGATCTCCACCCCCTGCAGTCCGAGCCTTTCCGTTACCTTGCGCAGGGCTTTCAGGCGGCGCCGGTTGCGGTCCACGGCCACCACGCGGCAGGACTCCCCGCCCAGCTGGGCCAGGTGGGTGGTCTTTCCTCCCGGCGCGGCACAGGCGTCCACCACAGTCTTCCCCTCACCCGGTCGCACCACGTGGCTGACGGCCATGGAGCTCTCGTCCTGGACCACGCAGAGACCTTTCTGCAGCCATCTCATGAGGGCGTCGTAGGGCATCCCCACCCCCACCAGCGCCTCGGGAAAATGCCGTGACGCCGTTCCCGCCCAGCCGTGGGAAGCGATCTCTTCCAGGAGGGCGGAAGGCTCCGTCCTCTCGAGGTTCACGCGAAGCGAGAGCGTGGGGATACGGTTGTCGGCGAGGCACAGGCCCTCCGCGTCCTCCGCACCGAGGTACTTGATGAGGTATTCAACGAGCCAGCGCGGGTGGGACTGCACGATCTCCAGGTAACCAGCGAGGTCCTCGCGGGTCGGCCACTCCACCTCGTCCCACGCGACCACAGCCCTGCGCAGCACGGCGTTGACGAAACCCGCTCCCTTTCCCAGGTGCCGCTTGGCCAGCTCGACGGTCTCGTTGACCGCTGCGTGCGGCGGGGTCCCCATCTCCGAGAGCTGGTAGAAACCGAGGCGGAGGATGTCGAGGACCTCGGGGTCGATATCATCCAGGCTTCGATTTGAGAAGTACGCGATGAGGTGATCGATCTTGTTGCGATGTCTCTGTAACCCGTAACACAGCTCGGCGACCAGCGAGCGGTCACGCGCCGAAAGGCCGCTCTTTCCGGCGTTGTAGCGGATCAAGAGCCCCAGGTAGCCGCCCTTGCTGTGCACCCTGCGCGTGATCTGGTAAGCGGTCTCCCTCGCGTCCGGCACGTCGCCGCCTTTCTTCTTCCCTCCCCGCTCGTCGTGGCGCCCGCCGTTACGGCGATGACGGCCCGCGTCCGGCACGTCGCCGCCCTTTTTCTTTCCCCGGTTCCTGTTGTCCTTACCCAAGTCCATCATCCCCGCTTTCTTTCGAGACGCAATGCCTTTCCCCGCCAGGCGAGGAGAAGGTCTCGCCTTCCGCCGGCCTGTAGCCGCGCAGGAACTCGGCGGCCGTCATCCTTTTCCTGCCCTCGGGCTGCAGAAGCAACAGCTCCAGCTCGCCTTCCCCCGTGCCGACCACCAGCCTTTCGCCGTTTATGCGCCGCAGCTCTCCCGCCCGCAGTCCCGACGCCTCCCGTCGCTGCCGCGTTCGCAGGATCTTGAGCCTGCCGCCGCGCCAGCAGGTCCATGCCCCGGGGCGCGGGGCGAAGGCGCGCACGCGGTTGTGGACATAAACCGCGGGTTGCCCCCAATCGATGCGCAGCTCGTGCTTCTCCACGGGGGCCGCATAAGTGGCGCGTGATTCGTCCTGCGGCTCGGCGACGAGTTCGCCGCGGAGGTAACGCGGCAGCCTCTCCGCGACCAGGTCGGCGCCGCGGAGCGCCAGGCGGCGCCGCAACTCTCCCGCATCGTCATCCGGCAGCACGGGCGTTTCCGCCTGGCCGATGAGCGGCCCCGCGTCCAGGCTCTCCACCATGACCATCAAGGATACACCGCTGACCTCCACCCCGTCGAGGAGCGCCCTGCGGATGGGCGCCGCGCCGCGGTAGAGGGGGAGCAGGGACGGGTGCACGTTGAGGAACCTCTCCGGGAAGAGGTCCAGGACATCGCGGGGTATGAGATGCCCGTAATCTGCGACGAGCACGGCCTGCGGTCTCTCCCTCGAGAGCACCTCGCGCAGCCCGGCCTCCCGCGGCCCCGCGAACTTGTGCAAAGGCAAGCCCACGGATGCGGCGAGGGCGGCCACGGGACTGGGCGTCCTGCGCAGGCCCCTGCCCACTGGACGGTCCGGGCCCGTGATCACCGCGCGGGGACGCAGTTCGACCCGGAGCATGCCATCGAGAAGATCGCTTGCAAAATCACCGTTGCCGAAGAAGATGATCTCCAAGGAAGACAGCTCCCCCCTCGACCGCCAACGCAGTCGTCAAAGCTCTATCGCTTGCCCCGGAGCGCCATGCAGGATCTGCAGCGCTTCCACCCTGCTCTCCCGGTCCGTGCGGTCCAGGATCAATATCCCATCCAGGTGATCCAGCTCGTGCTGGAATACCCTTGCCAGCCACCCCTCCGCCTGCAAGCTCTTCTTCTCGCCATGGAGATCGATGAACTCGAGCTCCAGCGAGGCGTGGCGTTTCACGGGGACGACGGCTCCGGGCAGGCTCAGGCATCCCTCCATCTCCTCCACCATCTCCTCGGAGGCGGAGATAAGGCGCGGGTTGATGCACGCGGCGATCTCTCCGTCGTCATCGTAGACGAAGACCCTCTTCAGGATGCCGATCTGGTTCGCGGAAAGCCCCGCCCCACCGGGCCTGGGCATGGAATCAGCGAGATCGTCGACGAGTCGCAGGATGTGCACGTCGACCTCGCCGACCTCGCTACATCTCTCCCTGAGCACGGGGTCTCCGAAGGTCCTAATGGGCAGAACCGCCATGTCCTGCAACCTCCCGTCCGGTATTTCTTTCCAGCGGCCGTCCTCCGCGGTACCGTATCTCGCCGCCCCTCACCGGCCTTTTCGCGCTATCGGCGGCCCTTCCCGGTCGCCGCCGCCTGCGCAGCTAGCATGTCATGAAGAAATAATGACAGAAACGCGGGGGCGAGGGCGATGACGCCGCTCATGCGAGCCCCGCCTCGCGCCTGAGCGCCTCCGCCTTGTCCGTCCTCTCCCAGGTGAAGTCCTTGTCCATGCGCCCGAAATGCCCGTAGGCGGCCGTCTTCCTGTAGATGGGACGGCGCAGGTTCAGGTCCCTTATGATGGCCGCCGGGCGCAGGTCGAAGTGAGAACGTATCAACTCCTCGATGGTCTCCAGGGACACCTTTTCCGTGCCGAAGGCGTCCATCATCATGGATACCGGATGGGCCACCCCGATGGCGTACGCCAGTTGGATCTCGAAGCGGTCGGCGAGGCCCGCGGCCACCACGTTCTTGGCCACGTAGCGCGCCGCATAGGCGGCGGAGCGGTCCACCTTGGTGGGGTCCTTGCCCGAGAAGCAGCCGCCGCCGTGGCGTGCCATCCCCCCGTAGGTGTCGACGATGATCTTGCGGCCGGTCAGGCCCGTGTCCCCCATGGGGCCGCCGGTGACGAATTTTCCCGTCGGGTTCACCAGAACGCGCATGTTCCTGTCCACCAGCTCGGGTGGGAGCACCGGGGATATGACGTGCTCGATGAGGTCCGGCTTCATGAGCTCTTCTATGTCCACGTTGGGCCGGTGCTGGGCGGAGATGAGCACGGTGTCCACGCGCACCGGCTTCCCGTTCTCGTATTCCACCGTAACCTGCGACTTGCCGTCGGGGCGGAGGTAGGGCAGGATGCCCGCCTTGCGCACTTCCGAGAGTCGGTGCGCCAGCTTGTGGGCGAGGAGGATGGGCATGGGCATGAGCTCAGCGGTCTCGTTGCAGGCATAACCGAACATCATCCCCTGGTCACCCGCCCCAAGGGAATCTAGCATCTCGTCTTCCGCCATCCCCAGGCGCGCCTCGAGCGCCTGCTCCACCCCCTGGGCGATATCCTGAGACTGGGGATCTATGGAGACCACGATGCCGCAGGTCTCGTAGTCGAACCCATACTTGGCGCGCGTGTAACCGATGTCCTCGATGGTCCTGCGGACCACTGACGGTATGTCCACGTAGGTGGAGGTGGTCATCTCGCCCGCCACTATCACCAGGCCCGTGGTCACCAGGGTCTCCACCGCCACCCTCCCGAAGGGGTCGTCCTTGTAAACCTCGTCCAGGATGGCGTCGGATATCTGGTCGGCTATCTTATCCGGATGTCCCTCCGTGACGGACTCCGACGTGAAAAGATGTCTGTCGCCCACTTTCGCTCCTTTCCTTCCCGCCGCGCGAACCTCGCTCCGTGATGAGCTGCACGGCCCTTAATCGCATTATTATACTACACGCCCGCTCCACGCACGCGCTCATCCCGCATGACGGATCGGGTTATGCGCTCGCCTGGCGGCGGATGCGCCGCCCGTGCCGGGGTGGCTGCCAGGTCACTTGTAGATATATATGAGGACGATGGTGGTTACGACGAATACCACGGCGCTGCTGATGGTGATGCGGTCGAGGTTCTTCTGCACCACCTGCGTCCCCGAGAGTCCTCCGAGCGAGGAACCGCCGAAGGCGCTGGAGAGGCCGCCTCCCCTTCCGGAATGCAGCAGTACGAAGACGGTCATGGAGAGGCCGGAGAGGAAGAACAGCGGCAACATGATGTATTTTAGTATATCCAACTCCTACCTCCTCTCAGAGAGATCCCATGCGGGATATTCTACCACGCTTTCCCCGCAAGGGTATCCCCGGCAGCGAACCCTCACGGCTTGCCCCCCGTTTACCATGCGCCGGACGCACATCGCCTCGTGGCCGCCGTGACGCGAGGTGCGCTCGCGGCGTGACGCCGGGCTTCGGGCTCAGGCGGAGGAACGGGCTATGGCCGCGAAATCCTCGGCCTTGAGGCTGGCGCCGCCGACCAGTGCCCCGTCCACGTCCGGCATGGCCATGAGCTCCGACGCGTTATCCGGCTTCACGCTCCCGCCGTAGAGTATGCGGACCCTGCCCGAGACCTCGCCGCCGAAGCGACCTTCCAGCCAGGCGCGGATGAAGGCGTTCATCTCCTGTGCGTCGCCGGGGGTGGCCGTCTTGCCCGTGCCGATGGCCCATATGGGCTCGTAGGCGATGACGGTTCCTTCCATCTCGCGCGCGGAGAGCGCGCCGAGCGCGGCCTCAAGTTGGCCCTCCACCTTGGCACGCGCCTTCCCCGCCTCCCTCTCCGCGTCGCTTTCCCCCACGCAGAGAATGGGCCTCATGCCGGCGGCGAGAACCGCCTTAACCTTGCGCGCGACGAAGGCATCGTCCTCTCCCAGGATCTCCCTTCTCTCGCTGTGGCCGGTGATGACGTAGACGACGTCGAGCGCCTTCAGCATACCGGGCGATATCTCGCCCGTGAAGGCGCCCTCGTCGGCGGGATAAACGTCCTGGGCTCCCAGCACCAGCGAGGAAGCGAGCTCGCAGAGGAGGCGGGAGACATCGGGAATGGCGGTGAAGGGCGGGCACACGGCGATCTCCACGCCCTCCAGGTCGGCGACCCGGGCATGCAGCCCGCGCACCAGCTCCACCGCCTCGAGGTGGTTCTTGTGCATCTTCCAGTTGCCGGCAATAAGCGGTATGCGCATGTCCAACGTCACCCCTCGCTGTCCTGCAGGGCTTCCACGCCGGGCAGCGGCCTGCCTTCAAGGTATTCCATGGAGGCTCCTCCCCCCGTGGAGATGTGGGTGAAGGAGTCCTCAAGCCCGTACTTGCGGATAGCGGCGATGGTGTCGCCTCCCCCGGCCACCGTGACCGCTTCGGAAGCGGCTATGGCCTCGGCCACGGCGCGCGTGCCCTCCTGGAAACGTTCCCATTCGAAGACGCCCATGGGCCCGCTCCAGAAGATGGTCGCGGCCTCGCCGATCCTCTTGACGTACGCCGCGACGGTCCGCGGCCCGATGTCCAGGCCCATCCATCCTTCGGGGATCGCCCCCGCTTCCACCACCCTGCTCTCGGCGTCCTCCCTGAAATCGGCTGCGACCACCAGGTCCAGGGGCAGCAACATCTCAGCCCTCTTCCCTCCGCTTTCCCGTATAACCTCGCCGACTTCCGCGAGAAGGTCGTCCTCGCACAGGGATCTTCCGATTTCCAGACCTTGCCATTTCATGACGGTGAAGCACATGCCCCCTCCAAGCAGGATGGCATCCACTATTTCCTGGAACTTTCCCAGCACCTTCAGTTTATCGGAGATCTTGCTGCCGCCCAGTATGGCTATGAAGGGGCGCGCGGGTTCGTGCAGTAGCCTGTCAAGGGAGGTGATCTCTTTCTCCATGAGTAAGCCGGCCACGGCGGGAAGGTGCCGTGCCACCCCCACCACCGAGGCATGGGCGCGATGAGCGGCCCCGAAGGCGTCGTTGACGTAGACGTCTCCCAGGCGCGCCAGCGAGGCGGCGAAATCCGGGTCGTTGTCCGTCTCGCCGGGGTAGAACCTGAGATTCTCGAGGAGCACGACCTCGCCCGGCTGCAGCCGGGCGCAGGCCTCCTCCACCGCCGGCCCCACCGCCTCGTCCAGCTTGCGCACCTCCACCCCCAGCAGCTCGCCCAGGCGTGCCGCCACGGGATCAAGGCGCAGCCTTTCGTCCACCTTGCCCTTGGGCCGCCCCAGGTGGGACATGATAACCAGGGAGGCTCCCCGCTCCAATAGATAGCGCAGGGTGGGAAGGGAGGCCCGTATGCGGGTGTCGTCCTCGATCTCCCCCCCTTCTCCCAGATGGACGTTGAAATCCACCCTGATCAGGACCCTCTTTCCCGACACCTCGATGTCGCGAACTGTTTTCTTGGGCATTTTCCACCCTCGCTCAGCGATAAAGGATGCCCAGCAGGTCCACCAGGCGGTTGGAGAACCCCCACTCGTTGTCGTACCAGGAGACAACCTTGCACATGTTGCCCATGACCATGGTGGACGCGGCGTCGAAGACGGATGAGGCGGGGTTCCCGATGACATCCGAGGAGACGATGGGGTCCTCGGTGTACTCGAGGATGCCGGAGAGGGCTCCTGCGGCGGCTTCCTTCATGGCCGCGTTTATCTCCTCCTTGCTTGCCTCCCGCGATAGCACGGCGGTGAGGTCGACGACGCTGCCGTCCATCACCGGTACGCGCATGGCGATGCCGTCCATCTTCCCCTTGAGCTCCGGCAGCACCAGCCCGATGGCGCGCGCGGCACCCGTGGAGGTGGGGATGATGTTGCCGGCGGCGGCTCGGGCGCGGCGCAGGTCCTTGTGCGGGAAATCCAGGATGCGCTGGTCGTTGGTATAGGCGTGCACGGTGGTCATGAAGCCGCGCTCCACCCCGAAGCTCTCCATGAGCACCTTGACCACGGGCGCCAGGCAGTTGGTGGTGCAGGAGGCGTTGCTCAGGATGTGGTGCTTTTCGGGGTCGTAGCTACCGTCGTTGACCCCCATGACCACCGTGATGTCCGGGTCGGTGGCGGGGGCGGTTATGATGACCTTGCGGGCACCCGCCGAGAGGTGCTTGGCGGCGCTTTCGCGGTCGGTGAACCTCCCCGTGGCCTCGATGACCGTTTCCACTTCCAGGTCCTTCCAGGGAAGTTGCGCGGGGTCGGACTGCGAGAGCACCTCTATCTCCTTGCCGTCTATGAGCAGGGCGCTTTCCTTCGCGGCCACCTCGCCGGGATACCTGCCGAAAACGGTGTCGTACTTCAGCAGGTGGGCGAGGGTCTTCGGGTCGGTGAGGTCGTTCACGGCCACTATGTCCACGTCCTTGCCGGCCGCCGCCCGCAAAAAGAGGCGACCGATCCTTCCGAAGCCGTTTATTCCCACTCTACTTGCCATTTTTCCTACCTCCTTCGCCGCAACGACATGTCTCCTACCAAGTCCACCATGACATTATAAGCCAAATCCACGTGGTATAAACATGCAGGGATGGAGTTTTCACGGAGCCGCACCGAGGCCGGGCGGGGATGCCGACCGCCGGTCTCCGTGGGGACCCTCTTGCCGCACGGCCGCTATCCCCGCAGTTCCCTGGCCAGCCGCTGCAGGCGCAGCATGCGGTGATACACCGCCGACTTGCTCGCCGGGGGACGGAGGGCATCGCCCAGCTCGCGCAGGCTGGCCTCGGGGTTTCTCATGCGTGCCTCCGCCACGGCGCGCAGGGTTTGCGGCAGGCCCTGCAAGCCCACCCTGCTCTCGATGAGGGAGATGTCCTTGAGCTGCCTCTGGGCGGCGGCGACCGCCTTCTCGAGGTTGGCCGCCTCGCTGTTCACCCTGCGGTTCACGTTCTCGCGCAGCTCGCGCACCACGGCGTCGCTCTGCAGGCTCAGAACCGTGCGGTGAGCGCCCACCAGGGCCAGGAAATCCGCCTGGTCACGGCGGTTTTTCGCGTAAACGGCGAGCATGTTCCTGCGCCTGGCCACCTGGCAGTGGATATCGTATCTCTCCATCAGCAGGCGCAATCCCTCGGCCATCTCGGCGTGTTGCACGTTTATCTCGAGATGGGCGGGCTGTTCGGGACGGCTTACGTACCCGCCGCCCAGGAAGGCGCCCCTCAGGTAGGCCACCCCGCAGCAGCGGCGGCGTACGATGCGCGCAGGGATCCCGAGGACGGGACGCAGCGAATCGTCGAGGAGGCCCGTCTCGTTGAGGATCTGCGCCATGCCCTCCTGCTGCAGGTAAAGATGGTAGCAGTTGCGACCCCTTAGGCGGGGAGCCTTCTCCACGCGCAGTTCCGGGGTCACGCAAAAGAGCTCCTTGAGCAGGTTGAACATGAGGCGCGCCACTGCCGCGTTCTCGCTCTCGGTGTGAACGGCGAGGCGCAGGGGGCCCACCAGGTGCAGGGAGCCCTCCAGGTGCAGGAGGGCGGAGAGTTCCGCCAGTCGGCAGCAGCGCCGCGAAGGGCGGACGCGCGCCAGCTCGTTCTTCACGTTGGAGGTGAAACTCATGCTCTATCTACGGTCCATGTCGCGGTGGCGGACGCTTACCTGCAGGCCGTGCGAGCGCAGCCTCTCCGCCAGTTCGTCGGCCATCACCACGGAGCGGTGACGCCCTCCCGTGCATCCCAGGGCCACCGTGATATAGCGCCTGCCCTCGTGCACGAAGCCTTCCTTCAGGTAGAGCAGGAGCGAGTGCACGCGGTCCAGGAATTCCTCGCTCTCCCTCTTGCCCAGCACGTATTCCCTCACCCTCGGGTCATCGCCGGCAAGCTCGCGCAGCTCGTCCACCCAGAAGGGATTGGGAAGAAAGCGCAGGTCAAGGACGATGTCGGCATCAAGGGGAAGGCCGTACTTGTAGCCGAAGGAGATGATGGCGACCTCCAGCGGGAAGGAGAGGCCCTCCGCGCGGTAGAGGTTCATGAGCTGCTCGCGCAGCTGGTGCATGTTGCTCTTCGAGGTGTCGATGACGATGTCGGCACGGCCCCGCAGGCCTTGCAGGAGTTCCCTCTCGCGCGCGATGCTCTCGGCGATGCCGCCTTCCGCGTGCAGGGGATGGGAGCGGCGCGTCTCCTTGAAACGGCGGATGAGGGTGTCGTCGTCCGCTTCCAGGAAAAGGATGCGGTAGGATATGCCGCCGCGGTCGAGCTCGTCCAGGGCGTCGTTCAGGTCGTCGAAGAACTCGCCGCCGCGCACGTCGATCACCGCCGCGAGGTGCTCCACGGCGTCGCCCTGCATGCAGAGCTCGACCATCTTGAGGATAAGGGAGGGCGGTAGATTGTCGACGCAATAGAAGCCGGAGTCCTCGAGGCTCTTGATGGCCACCGATTTCCCTGCCCCGGAAAGGCCGGTGATGATGGTCAGTTCCAGCTCTCTCTTACCCCCCGTACCTTCCTCGCAGCGACGTTTTTCCTGCACCAGTATCTTATAGGAATATTATACAGGATTCACCGCCCGCGATTACCGGATAACGGATAGGGGCGCTCGGCGCCTGGAGTGCTATTACGCGGTCCCCGTGATTTGATTGCCATGCGCCGTGCGTTATGGTATAAGGGTGGGCGTCGGAGGCGCCGGCGGCCGCCCCGGGACGAGAGGGACCATGGAAAGCATACTGTTCATCGTGCCCATCAACAGGACATACGTCATCATGCCCCACCTGGGTCTCGGTTACCTCGCGAGCGTGGCCAGGGAGAGCGGCTACCGACCGCGCATCCTCAACTGCCTCAAGGAGAGGATGGATTTCCGGGATTTCGAGCGCTACATAGTGGAAAACCCCGCCGACATCTTCGCCATCACTATGATGACCTACGACATCAACCCCACGAGGAAACACATAGAGATCATAAGGAAACACTACCCGTCATCGCTGATCGTCCTCGGCGGGGCGCATCCCAGCGGCGATTTCCTCGGTATCCTGAACGATTTCCCCCAGGCCGACTTCGCCTTCCGCGGCGAGGCGGAGCTGGGCTTCAGGGAATTCCTGGAAAAGATAAGGGAGGGGGGCTCGCGGGCGGACATGGGGCGGGTCGCCAACCTGATATGGAGGGATCCCGCGGGGAAGATCGTGGTCAACGGGTGGAGGGTGATACACGACCTCGACACCATCTCCTTCCCGGCATGGGACCTCATGGACCCCAGGACATATCCCGAGGCTCCCCACGGCGGCTTCGCGCGCAACTTTCCCGTGGCGCCCATAATCATCACCAGGGGCTGCCCCTTCAAGTGCACCTTCTGCTCCGGCAAATCGGTCACCGGGACGCTGGTCCGCAAGAGATCCATCGCCAACGTCATGGAGGAGCTGCGCTACCTGGCGGAGGACTTCGGGGTACGCGAGGTGCACGTGGAGGACGAGAACTTCACCCTCCACCGCAGGCTGGTCATGGAGTTCTGCGATTCCCTCATGGAAAGCGGCCTTGGGCTCACCTGGGCCTGCCCATCCGGGATACGCCTGGACAACCTGGACACGGAGATGCTTGACGCCATGAGCAGGTCGGGATGTCATTCCCTGGCGGTGGGGGTGGAATTCGGTTCGGACAGGATCCATGCCCTGACCAGGAAGGGGCTTACCGTCGACGTCATCAGGGAGAAACTAGCGCTCCTCGCCAGGTACGATATCAAGGTGACGGGCTTCTTCCTGATGGGGATACCGGGCGAGACACGCGAGGAGATGCTCATGACCATGCGCCTGGCGAGGGAGCTGCCCATCCACCGTGCGCAGTTCAACAACTTCATGCCCCTTCCGGGCACCGAGATATACGACAGGCTCAAGGAGGAGGGCAAGCTTGACGGCCTGCCCACGGACCATTTCTTCGTCCACGACGTCAGCTACGTCCCCGAGGGCATGACCAGGAGACAGCTGAAGAACCTACAGAGAAGGGCATACCTGCGCTTTTACCTCCGCCCCCGGGTGGCCTTCAGGGTCATGAGGGATATAGAGACGCCCAGGCAGCTTTTCTATCTCGCCAAGCGCTTCATGGACGCCATGGACTGAGGATACTACTCAGGCCTCCCCGTTCTTCCGGAGGAATCCCCGCGGAGAGGGCGCGAGCTCCATGCCTTCGAGTGCGAGCAGGCACGGCTTTGCGTGCGGCGGACCGCTGTATCCCCCGGGGCTCCCGTCCCCCCTTATCACGCGGTGGCAGGGGATGAGGAGGGGGAAGGGGTTGCGGCGCATGGCGCTCCCCACGGCGCGTGCCGCCCCCGCGCGGCCGGCTCTGCGCGCCACCTCGCCGTAGGAGAGCGTGTTTCCGCGCGGGATGGAGCAGACCACGCCGTAGACCCTTCTCTGGAAGGGGGTGAAGCGAGGGTCGTCGAGCAGCGTAGACCTCACCTTCTCGGGGCAGTCCTCTCCCTCGAAAAAAGCCTCCACTGCTTCCAGGACCGCGCAGCCGCGGGTCCGGGGGGGCGTCTCCCCGGTCTCACCGCCACAGCCCCCGCCGAGGACGATGCGCAGCGGGCGCCCCTCCAGGCAACATACGTGGACTTCTCCCAGGGGGGTCTGCACGGCGCAGCGTCCGGCCGTCGCCGCAATGCGGCAAGTCCCCCCCTCACGGCTACTACCCTTCCCGTGCACGGCGTCTCAATCCTCCCCTTCCATTGCCGGCGGGTGCAGGGCGCGGTAAAGGTTTTCGGCGCTGCGGGCGTCGAGGAAGCTCAACTCCCGCAACTCCTCCAGCGAGGCCTGCGCCACGCGCGCCAGGCTCCCGTAATGGCGCAGGAGGCCCCGCTTTCGTTTCGGCCCTATTCCCGGGATGCCGTCCAGCAGCGAACTCCTGGCCCTTTTCTCCCTCTGCGCGCGGTGGTGTTCCAGGGCGTAGCGGTGCGCCTCGTCGCGCAGGCGCTGCAGCAGGTGCAGGGCCTCCGAATCCCTGGGAAGGCTCACGGGCTCCCCGCGGCCCGGCAGGTGGATCTCCTCGAGTCTCTTGGCGAGTGCCGCCACCTCTATGTCCTGCAGCCCGTGGCGCGCCAGGGCGCGCGCCGCGGCCGCCAGCTGGGCCTCCCCCCCGTCCACCAGTATGAGGTCGGGCTTCTTGTGGAACGAGTCGAGGCGGGAGGGGGCCTTTTCCGCATCGATCTGCGCCCCTTCTCCCTCCCCCATCCCCTGGGAAAGCCTGGAAAGGCGGCGCTCGATGACCTCCTCCATCATGGCCACGTCGTTGCGCCCGTCGGCGCTCCTGATGCGGAAACGGCGGTAGTCCTTGCGCAGCGGCAGGCCCCCCTCGAAGACCACCATGGAGGCCACGGCATCCTCCCCGCCCAGGTTGGAGATGTCGTAGCATTCCATGCGATAGGGAAGCCGGTGCAGGGACAGCCCCTCCCGCACGCCGTTCACCGCCCGCGAGACCCATCCCAGGTCGCTCGCCTGCTTGGCCAGTCGCACCTCCAGGGAAAGCCGCGCGTTGCGTGCGGCCTTCTCCACGAGCCTTCTCTTGTCCCCGCGGCGGGGATAGTGTATCCTAACCCTTCTCCCCGCCCTCGACGTGAGCCATCCCTCCAGGAGCTCCTTCTCCTCGTCCTCAAGCGGGTGCGAGAGGAGGACCTCCCTCGCGATCTGCGTGGACTGCGCGTAGAACTGCGGCAGGAAGGCGGCCAGTATGTCGCCTTCCCCGCTGCCCGCTGGAACGGTGCTGAAGAAGTCCTGCTTGCCGAGGATCTTTCCACCCCGCACGTAAAGGACGGTGACGCAGGCGTCCAGGTCCCCGGCGCAGAGTGCGAAGACGTCCTGGTCTCCCTCCTGCAGGGAATGCGCCTGCTGCCTTTCCAGTATCCTGCGCAGCGCGACGATGCGATCCCTCGTGCGCGCCGCGAGCTCGAACTCCCGCCTTTCCGCCTCCTCCCGCATGCGCATCTCGAGCCGCGCGAGCACGGCCTGGTGGTCCCCTTCCATGAAACCCCTCACGCCGGCGATGATACGTCCGTATTCCTCCGGCGAGACCTCGCCTGTGCAGGGCCCGCAGCAGAGGCCGATGTGGTAATCCAGGCATGGCCCCCCCGTTCCCTTGCCCGGCTCCCTGCCGCGGCAGGCGCGGAAGGGGAACACCTTCCTCAGGGTGTCGATGGTCTCCCGCACCGCGCCGGCATGCGCGAAGGGTCCGTAATAGACGGAACGTCGGCCCCTCCTCCCGCGCATGAACATGACGCGGGGAAAGCGGTCCTCCGTGCGTATGACCATGTACGGATACGACTTGTCGTCGCGGAAGTCGATGTTGTAAGGGGGGTGGAACCTCTTGATGAGGTTGGCCTCGAGTATGAGCGCCTCGCTCTCGTTTTCGGTGACGATGAAGTCTATATCGGCGATGCGCGAGCGCAGGCTGGCCAGTCGCGGGTTTTCCTCCTCGCGGGACTGGAAATAGGAGGCCACCCTCTTGCGCAGGGAGGCCGCCTTTCCCACGTAGATGACCTTCCCCTCCCCGTCCATGAGGAGGTATACGCCGGGTGCGTCCGGCAGGGATGCCGTCTTTTTCCGCTTCGCTTCCATTTTTCACCACCCGGAGGCACCGACCCGCGTTCGCCGCGGCCCCCCACGCCGCGCGTCGCGTATCGCGGGAGCCCGATACGCGCTGCGCGTCTGCGGGATTTGCCTTGGGAATGCCGCTCCCTCACAGGGAATACGCCGCCCTGCCCGCCTCCTCGAGCAGGGGCCGCAGGTAAAGTCCCGTGTAGGAACCGCCGCTTTCCGCCACCTCCTCGGGGGTGCCCGCGGCGACCACCCTTCCGCCCTCCTCCCCTCCCTCCGGTCCCAGGTCGATCACCCAGTCCGCGCACTTGATGACGTCCAGGTTGTGCTCTATGACGATGACGCTGTTTCCGGCCTCCACCAGCCCCTGCAGCATGGCCAGGAGCTTGTTGATGTCGTCGAAATGGAGTCCGGTGGTGGGCTCGTCCAGGAGGTAGAGGGTCTTCCCCGTGGGCCGCTTGTTCAGCTCCGCGGAGAGCTTGACCCTCTGCGCCTCCCCCCCGGAGAGGGTGGGGGCGGGCTGCCCCAGCTTTATGTAACCGAGCCCCACGTCGTGCAGGGTGCGCAGGCGGCGGCGTATGGCGGGCACCGCATCGAAGAAGTCCAGGGCTTCCTCCACGGACATGTCCAGCACTTCGCTGATGTTCCTGCCCCGGTAGGTCACCTCGAGGGTGTCGCGGTTGTAACGTTTTCCCTTGCACACCTCGCAGGGGATGTAGACGTCTGGGAGGAAGTGCATCTCTATCTTTATGGTGCCGTCGCCGCGGCAGGCCTCGCAGCGTCCCCCGCGCACGTTGAAGCTGAACCTGCCCGCCTTGTAACCGCGCGCCTTCGCCTCGCGCGTCTCGGCGAAGAGGGCCCGGATATGGTCGAAGACGCCAGTATAGGTGGCGGGATTGGAACGGGGGGTGCGTCCGATGGGGCTCTGGTCTATGTTGATCACCTTGTCGATGTGCTCGCATCCCTCGATGGCCTCGTGTCTACCGGGCGGGACCCTTGCGTGGTAGAGGCGCCGCGCCAGCCCGCGGTAGAGGATGTCGTGCACGAGGGTGCTCTTGCCAGAGCCGGAGACGCCGGTCACGCACACCAGGAGCCCCAGGGGTATCTCCACGTCGATGCGCTTGAGGTTGTGCTCCTCCGCTCCTCGCACGACCAGCCTCCGCCTGGTGGGAGGGCGCCTTCTTTCCGGCGTAAGGATGCTCTTCTCGCCCCGCAGGTAGCGGGCGGTGATCGAATCCGGGTGTCGCAGCAGGTCCTGGAGGGGTCCGCTGAACACTATCTCCCCTCCGCGCTCTCCGGCCCCCGGGCCTATGTCCACCACCCAGTCGGCGGCATGTATGGTGGCCTCGTCGTGCTCCACCACGATGAGGGTGTTCCCCAGATCACGCAGTTCCTTGAGGGTGTTGATGAGACGCTGGTTGTCGCGCTGGTGCAGGCCGATGGAGGGTTCGTCCAGGATGTAGAGGACACCGACCAGCCCCGAGCCTATCTGCGTCGCCAGGCGTATGCGCTGCGCCTCGCCGCCGGCGAGGGTGGAGGCGGCGCGGTCCAGGGTCAGGTAGTCCAATCCCACGTCCACGAGAAAGCCCAGACGCGCCAGGAGCTCCCTCAGGATGCGGTCGCTGATGGCCTTCTCGGTATCGGTGAGGGCGAGGTTCCGTAGAAAGGAAACGCACTCCCTTATGGAGAGCTGTGATACCTGGTGGATGTTGAGGCCGTTGACGGTCACCGCCAGGCTGGCCGGTTTGAGGCGCGCTCCGCCGCATGCCGGGCAGGGCCGCAGGCTCATGTACTGGGATATCCTGGCACGCGAATATTCCGAGTCCGTTTCCTCGTAGCGGCGCGCCAGCCAGTTGACGACGCCCTCGTAGTGCGTGAAGTAAGAGCGCAGGAGGCCGCGTCGGTTGCGGTACCTGATATAGATCTTCTCCTCCCCCGTCCCGAAAAGTATCTTCTCCCGCACGTGCTCCGGAAGGTCGCGGAAGGGCGTGCGCAGGCTGAACTCGTACTTCTGGGCCAGCGCCTCCAGTTTCTGGTAGAAGATCCTGGAACTCCTCGGCCAGGGCACGAGGGCCCCCTCCTCCAGGCTGAGGCTGGGGTCCGGGACCACCAGCTCCGGGTCTATCACCTGCAGGAAACCGAGGCCGCTGCACTGCGTGCAGGCGCCGTAGGGGCTGTTGAAGGAGAAGATGCGCGGCTCGAGTTCGGGAAGGGAGATGTCGCATGCGGGGCAGGCGAGATGTTCGCTGAAATAGCGGTCGCCCTCCCCCTCCACGGAGACGACGACCATGCCCTTCCCGAGCTCCAGGGCGGTCTCCAGCGACTCGGCCAGGCGGCGCCCCACGCCCTCCTTTATCACCAGGCGGTCCACCACCACCTCGATGTCATGCTGGCGGTAGCGCTCCAGCCTTATGTCCTCGTCCAGGTCTCGAAGTTCGCCGTCCACCCGGGCGCGGGAGAAGCCCTTTCCCCGCACCTCCGAGAGCAGGCGCGAATATTCCCCTTTCCTTCCCCGAACCAGCGGGGCCAGGACGGTTATCCTCGTCCCCTCGGGCAGGGAAGCGACCTTCTCCACGATCTGCTGCGCCGTCTGGCGCTCCACCGCGTTCCCGCAGGAGGGGCAATGCGCCTTGCCGATGCGGGCGAAGAGAAGGCGAAGGTAATCGTGGACCTCGGTGATGGTGCCCACGGTGGAACGGGGGTTGCGGGAAGCGCTCTTCTGGTCGATGGAGATGGCGGGCGAGAGGCCGTCTATGTGGTCGACGTCCGGCTTCTCCATCTGGCCCAGGAACTGCCTCGCGTAGGCGGAAAGGGACTCCACGTACCTCCTCTGCCCCTCAGCGTATATGGTATCGAAGGCCAGGGAGGACTTGCCGCTCCCCGAGATGCCGGTCATGACGATGAGACGGTTGCGCGGGAGGCGCAGGTTGACGTTCTTCAGGTTGTGTTCCCTTGCTCCGCTGATGACGATCCACTCCAAGCGAGCCTCACCTCTCCTCTCCCGCCGAGGCACGGCGCAGCCTCTTCCTCAGGTCGGCTATCTCGTCACGGAGCCTCGCGGCGTACTCGAAACGCAGGTCTTCGGCGGCCAGGCGCATCTCGTCCTCCAGCCCCATTATGAGCTGCTCTATCTCCTCCGCCGGCATCGCCTCCCTCTCGCGCCGTCCCGTGCGGTAAGGCACCTTCTCGTCGGGCAGAAGGACCATGTCCATTATATCGCTCACCCTCTTGCGCACCGTCTGGGGGTTGATGTTGTGCCTGCGGTTGTATTCCATTTGCAGGCGCCGCCGGCGTTCCGTCTCCTGCAACGCCCGGCGCATGGAATCGGTGACCTCCCTGGCGTACATGATCACCTGGCCGTTCACGTTGCGCGAGGCCCTTCCGATGGTCTGTATGAGCGAGCGCTCGTTGCGCAGGAAGCCCTCCTTGTCCGCATCCAGGATGGCCACCAGCGACACCTCGGGCAGGTCCAGGCCCTCGCGCAGGAGGTTGATGCCCACCAGCACGTCGAACTCGCCCAGGCGCAGGTCGCGGATGATCTCCACGCGGTCGAGGGTGTCCACCTCCGAGTGCAGGTAACGCACCCTCAGGCCCATCTCCAGGAGGTAATCGGTAAGGTTCTCCGCCATGCGCTTGGTGAGGGTGGTCACGAGCGTCCGCTCGTCGCGTTCCACCCTCTTCCTGATCTCGGCGATGAGGTCGTCTATCTGCCCCTCCGCCGGCCGCACCACCAACTGTGGGTCGACAAGGCCCGTGGGGCGTATTATCTGCTCCACCACGCGCTCTGATACCCCCAGCTCCCAGGGACCGGGGGTGGCGCTCACCGCTATCAGCTGGTGTGTCCTCTCCAGGAACTCGTCGAAGCGCAGGGGGCGGTTGTCCAGGGCGGAGGGCAGGCGGAAGCCGTAATCCACCAGGGTCTGCTTGCGCGAGCGGTCCCCCTCGTACATGCCGTGCAACTGCGGGACGGTGATATGGCTCTCGTCTATGAAGACCAGGAATCTCCCGGGGAAGAAATCCAGTAGCGTGTAAGGCGGTTCCCCGGGGCTCCTGCCGTCCAGGTGCCGGGAGTAGTTCTCGATGCCCGTGCAGTAACCCGTTTCGCGCAGCATCTCCAGGTCGTAGTTGGTGCGCTGCAGGAGGCGCTGCGCCTCCAGCAGCTTGCCCCGGCGCTCGAATTCCGCCACGCGTTCCTCCAGCTCCCGGCGTATGGATTCGAGCGCGCGCTCCAGGTTCTCCTCGCTCGTCAGGTAATGCGTGGCCGGGTAGACGGTCACCGCTTCCTCCCGGGACAGCACCTCTCCGGTGAGTGGGTCTATGACGCTCAGGCGGTCGATCTCGTCTCCGAAGAACTCCACGCGCAGCATCCTCTCCTCGTAGCTGGGATATATTTCCAGGGTATCGCCCCGCACGCGGAACCTCCCCCGGGAAAGCTCGTAATCGTTGCGTTCGTAATGCATATCCACCAGCCACCGGCACACCGCGGGCAGCTGGTATTCCTCGCCCTTCTTCAGGACCAGCATGCGCTTCATGTATTCCTGTGGGCTGCCCAGGCCGTATATGCAGGAGACGGAGGCCACGATGATGACGTCCTCGCGCGACAGCAGAGCCGAGGTGGCGCGGTGGCGCAGGCGGTCGATGTCGTCGTTTATGGAGGTGTCCTTCTCGATGTAGGTGTCGGTGCGCGGCACGTAGGCCTCCGGCTGGTAGTAGTCGTAATAGCTGACGAAGTACTCCACGGCGTTCTCGGGGAAGAACTCGCGGAATTCGTTGCAGAGCTGCGCCGCGAGCGTCTTGTTGGGCGCTATCACCAGGGTGGGCAGGCGAACGTTGTTTATGACGTGCGCCATGGTGAAGGTCTTACCGGAACCGGTCACCCCCAGCAGGGTCTGGAAGCGCTCCCCGCGCAGCACCCCCTCGCTGAGCTCGGCGATGGCGCGGGGCTGGTCGCCACGCGGTCTTAGGTCGCTCTGCAGGTTGAACTCCCCCATCTTCCGCACACCTCAACCCAGGAGGTCCGGAAGCTCCCGCAGGCTCTCTATGCGCTCCCCCCGGAAGTCGGGAAAGCGGTTCCAGCGGTCAAGGAGCACGGCGCGCATCCCCACCCCGCGCGCCCCGTCGAAATCCGAGACGGGTGAGTCGCCGACATGCAACGAGTCCTCCGCAGTCGCCCCCATGCGCCGCAGTGCAAGCTCGTAGATGCGGGGATGGGGCTTCTCGTAGCGCTCCTTTCCCGAGACCACCATCACCTGGAAGAAGCCGGAAAGCCCAAGCTCATCCAGGAGGTCCTCAAGCCAGGGTTCGAAGTTGGATATGAGCCCCAGGCGGTGGCCACGGTCCGCCAGGCGCTGGAGCGTTTCACGCGCATCCTGGTACGCGGTATAGTTCTCCGGGCGCGAGAAGGTCTCGTAGAGGGCGTGGGCCAGCCCGTCGTCCCCCTCGTAGCCGAGCTCCCGCACCAGTCGCCCGTAGAAGGAGAGCCAGAAGCGCCGCGACTTCTCGGGGTGGTTGGAAAAAGTGAAGCCTTTCACCTGCCTTGCCTCCACCTCGGCCATCAGCCTGCGGGTGGTCTTGGAGACGGCGAGGAGGTCCACCTCCAGCCCGTACGCGGCGCATTGCGAGGAGAAGAGCTGCGGAAAGGAGGGCACGGGATGGACGAGGGTCTCTCCCGCGTCGAAGAAGATCGCCTCGGGCGAAGCCGTGGACATGTGCTTGTTGGGCCTCCTTCCTCCCGTTATCATGTAGATAACTGGAACGAGGGCTTCTGCAAGCCCCCCAGGTCAATTATATAGCACTTGCGAGAGCGGGAGGGGTTGAGAAAAATGGCCCTTCATGACTGCCGCCAGTTGCGGGGATGCCCCGCCAGCCAGTACATCGCCTGCGAGGCTTTCAGGCGCGGCATGCAGTGCTGGCAGATAGAGCAGCCCCGCTGCACCCTCGAGTTGCGCCTGTGCCTGCAGTACGGCTGCCCCGTATACGAACGATACAGCTCCGAGATCGAGGAGGCGCTGAGGGAAAGGGCCCTCGAGCGCCGCTAGCCGCCCGGAGGACCAGACTAGAAAAACCTGCGGTTTGGGTTCGCCGGCCTCCGGTAACGTGGCCGCCTGTTCATCCGACCTCTTGTTCCGACCCGCGGAGAAGAACTCAATGCGGGGCTTCGCCGGCCCGCTCCGCCCTGGCGAGTATCTCCTTCCAGGCAGCTTCCACGGCTTCCTCGAGCTCCTTCAGGCTGCCGCGGTTCTCGATGACCAGGTCCGCGTGGCGCAACCTCTCCTCGCGCGTGGCCTGCGCCCGGATGCGCGCCCAGGCTTCCTCCTCGCTGACTCCCCTGTCCGCCACCAGGCGTTGCACCTGCAGCTCCGGCGGAGCGTCCACCACCAGGTTCATGTGGAAGAGCCGCGCGGCATCCGCCTCCACCAGCAGGGGGATGTCGAGCACCACCACGCCCTTACCGTGCGCGGAGGCCTCTATTTCGCGCAGCCTCTCCCCCATCAGCTGGAATATCCTGGGATGGGTGACGCGGTTGAGGAAGGCCCTCTCGCCGGGGTCGTCAAAGACTATGGCTCCCAGCCTGGCGCGGTCGATCTCCTCCTCCGGGGTGAGGATGGATGCGCCGAAATGCTCGACGATCTCACGCCAAGCAGGCTGCCCCTTCCTGACCACCTCGCGGGCTAGGGCGTCGCTGTCGAGGATGTAGGCGCCCCTTTCCTTGAGGAGGCGGCAGACGGTGCTCTTTCCGCTCGCTATGCCCCCCGTCAATGCCACCAGGTACAACCGCATCACCTACCCCGCTCGGCCGGCGAGGGCCGTGGCCGCCTCGCGGACTTCGTTTACGCCATGAAGAAAGGGCATCCGGGATGCCCTTGCAGGTTCCGCACGCGAGGGGCGGCGTCAGATGCCCTCCCTCTTCATGTCCTCGATTATCGACTCCAGGCTACCCTCGGGATATTCCGTCGCCTGGGAAGGCTTTTCCTCGGCGCTGTCCTCCGGCTCCGCTTCCGGCTCGACCTCCGTGGCGGCAGCTTCCGGCTCCGCTTCCGCTACGGCAGCTTCCGGTCCGACCTCAGCCGCCGCTTCTTCCGGCGCCTGCGAGGCGGCCTTCGCACTCTCCGCCTCCTCCTCCTGGGATACGGCTGCGGGAGCCATCTCCATTGCCGCAGGCTCGGCTTCCTCCGCCGCCTCCTCCGTGAGCGGCGCGGCCGTCACTACTTCCTCTTCCGCCGAGGTCGCGGCAGACCCTGGCTCCTCCGCTTCCGCTTCCTCGGCCCTCTCCTCCTCGTCCTCCGGGATGCCCATCGCCTGTCGCAGGCTGAGGCTGATACGCCGGCGGTCGATGTCTATGTCGATCACCTTGACCTCTATCTCCTGGCCCACCTCCAGGACCTCCTCCGGTTTCTCCACGTGGCGCCGGGAAAGCTCCGATATGTGGATGAGCCCCTCTATGCCCGGCCTCACCTGCACGAAGGCCCCGAAGGGTACCAGCTTGGTCACCTTTCCCTGCAGCAGCTCCCCGATGCGCACCTCGCGCGACAGGAGCTCCCAGGGGTCCTCGAGGCAGGCCTTGAGGCTGAGGGATATGCGCTCCCTCTCCTTATCCACTTCCAGGATCTCGACCTCCACCTCGTCCCCCACCGAGAGGACCTCGCTCGGTTTCTCTACGTGGCACCACGAGAGCTCCGAGATGTGGATGAGCCCGTCTATGCCCCCCAGGTTCACGAAGGCCCCGAATGACACCAGGCTGGAGACCTTCCCGCTCACGCGCATGCCCTTCTCCAGGTTTTCGAGGAGGATCTTGCGCCTCTCGCTGGCCGTCTCCTCGAGGAAGGCGCGGCGGGAGAGCACCACGTTGTTGCGGTTGCGGTCCATCTCTATTATCTTGCACGTGAGCCTGGTGCCCAGGAAGGAATGCAGGTCCTTGACCCTGTGGACGTCTATGAGGGAGGCGGGCAGGAAGCCGCGCAGCCCTATGTCCAGGATGAGGCCTCCCTTGACGACCTCTATGACCTCGCCCTCCACGGGCTGGTTCTCGAGCATGTTCTTCTCCAGGATATCCCAGGAACGCTCGTACTGGGCCCGCTTCTTGGAGAGGATGAGCCTGCCCTCCTTGTCCTCCTTCTGTAGGACCAGGGCATCTATCTGGTCGCCGACTTTCACCACGTCCTCCGCCTTGACCCCGTAGCGGATGGACAGCTCGCGGGCGGGGATCACCCCCTCCGACTTGTAGCCGATGTCCAGTAGGACCTCGTCCTTGTCCACCTTGACCACCGTTCCCGCCACGATGTCGCCCTCGGAGAAGACCTTGATGGTCTGATCGTAGTCGGGGACCTCTCCATCCGAGTAGTCGAAGTTGGTGAGGGGGGTGGTCAGCTCAGGGGTGATTCCGGGGTTGCTCCGCTCCTGCTCTCTTTCCGTCTGGTCTAGCATTTATTCCTTTCCTCCAGCGTTTTATTTTATCCATGGCCTTTCTCCCTCTTTCCGGTCGGCACACGGACAACTAATTTTAACATCAAATCCCCATTCTTGCACAACCTGTGCTGGTTCACTACATGGTGAACACTCCATCCCTATCCTTGCTCTCCTCCATCCACGCCTTCAGGAACTCCATGGGGGTGAGATAACCCAGGCTCTGGTGTGGTCTCACGTAATTGTACACGTAATTCCATCTGCAAAGGATCTCGTTGAGC
>JACIXC010000011.1 GCA_014360655.1 Actinomycetota bacterium
GCTCAACGAGATCCTTTGCAGATGGAATTACGTGTACAATTACGTGAGACCACACCAGAGCCTGGGTTATCTCACCCCCATGGAGTTCCTGAAGGCGTGGATGGAGGAGAGCAAGGATAGGGATGATGTGTTCACCATGTAGTGAACCAGGACAGCCCTTGTGTTTCCCGTACGCGGCGTGCTAACCTATCTCCCTGTGCCGGGCCTCCGGGTGCGTGGAGCCCCCGAGAAGGGCTGATGCGGCGGAGGTGCGCCGAAGACGGCCAGGGGAAACGCCGGGCACCGGGCTTCCCGCACAGTGGAGACGCCGCCCCTGGGAGACGGTGAGGGGGCGGCGATTGCATTACCCCGGCGCAGCCGTATAATATTGCCCTGGAGGTAAACAGGATGTACGCAGTTATAGAAACGGGCGGCAAGCAGTACCGCGTGGAGAAAGGATCGCTCATCCGCGTGGAGAAACTCGACGTTCCCGAGGGCGAAAAGGTGGTCTTCGAGAGGGTGCTCCTGGCCGGCGAAGCGGGTGAGGTGCTCGCGGGCAAGGACGCGGAGAAGGTCAGGGTGGAGGGGACGGTCGTCCGGCACGGCAAGGCGGGGAAGATAATCGTCTTCAAGTACCGGCCCAAGAAGGGATACCACCGCAAGAAGGGACACCGCCAGCCCTTCACCGAGGTGCTGGTGGAGAAGATAAGCGGCGGTCCGCGCGGAACGGCGAGGAAGAAGAAGGCCGGGTCCGCGCCACCCGGCGCCAAGGAGGAAGCGGCGGGAGCCGCGGAGGCGAAGGGAGCGGCCGGGAAGGACCTGGAAGGTAAGGCGGAGAAGGAGAAAACCCCCGAGGGGAGTGAGTGAGGGATGTCCAGCAAGAAGGGCGTGGGAAGTTCCCGCAACGGGCGCGACAGCCATTCCAAGAGGTTGGGGATCAAGGGCTTCGGCGGGCAGTTCGTGAGCGGCGGGGCCATACTCGTGCGCCAGAGGGGGACCAGGGTCAAGCCGGGGCAGAACGTGGGAGTGGGCAAGGATTACACGCTCTATGCCAAGGTGGACGGTTACGTGAAGTACCACCGCTCCGGCGACCGCCATTACGTCAGCGTGATCCCCACGGGTTGAGGCGCGCTTGCGGCGGGCGTGGCGGCGGCCGCCCTCCCGCGGGCTTCCCGGGTCCCGGCTAAGCCGGGCCTTTTTATTGTCCGTCGCGATGGGGGCGCGGCCGCGCCGGGCGAGGTGAGGTGTCGGCTTGTTCATCGACGAGGCTGAGATACGCGTACGAGGCGGTGACGGCGGTCACGGCTGCGTTAGCTTCCACCGCGAGAAGTACCGTCCCCTGGGAGGCCCCGACGGGGGTGACGGCGGCAGGGGAGGATCCGTCATCCTGCGCGCGTCACCGAGCGTCAACACCCTGGTGGAATTCACGCGCCGGCGCCATTACCGTGCCGGAAGCGGGCGCAACGGCTCCGGCAACAACCGCCATGGGGCAGACGGCAAGGACCTCGTCCTGCAGGTCCCGGTCGGCACCCAGGTGAGGGACGAGCAGGGGCGTCTCCTCGCCGATCTCTCCTTCGCGGGCAGCGAGGCTGTGGTTGCGGCGGGGGGGCGCGGGGGAAGGGGAAACGCCGCTTTCGCCACCTCCACGCGTCGTGCCCCCGATTTCGCGGAGAAGGGGGAGCGCGGGGAGGAGAAGTGGATACGCCTGGAGTTGAAGCTTCTCGCCGACGTGGGGGTGGTCGGTCTCCCCAACGTGGGAAAATCCACCCTCATTGCGCGCGTATCTGCGGCCAGGCCGCGCATAGCCGACTACCCTTTCACCACCCTCGAGCCGGCCCTCGGGGTGGTGAGCCTGGGAGAGGAGGGTAGCTTCGTCATGGCCGACCTTCCCGGCCTCATCGCCGGCGCGCACCAGGGCAGGGGCCTGGGGCTGCGTTTCCTGAGGCACGTGGAGAGGACGGCCGTCCTACTGCACCTGCTGGACGTCTCCGTGGCGGCGACGACGCCTCCCGCCGCGGCCCTGGAGACGATACTGGACGAGCTGCGGGAATACAGCCCCCGCCTGGTGGAGAAGCCGCAGGTGGTGGCGGGGAACAAGATCGACGTCGCCGACCCGGCCTACCTGGAGGAGGCGAGGCGGGCGGCGGTGGAGCGCGGCTGGGAGTTCCACGCCGTGTCCGCCCTGACCGGGGAGGGGGTGGACGGTCTCATGTGGAGACTGGGCGGGATGGTGGAGAAGGCGCGCGGCGAAGCGGTATGCGGGGAACGGGATGAGAGGGTCGTCTATTCCTTTTCCCCTGAGCGTGAACCCGGTTTCAGGGTGATACGGGAGGAAATGGGCTTCCGTGTCGTGGGCGAGCAGGTGGAGCGCCTGGTGCGCAGGATGGACCTCTCCAACCCGCACGCGCTGGCCTACGTGCAGGAACGCCTGAGAAGGATGGGCGTGGAGGAAGAACTCCTCAAGGCGGGCGCCGCGGAGGGCGACGCGGTCATCATCGGTGACCGCGTCTTCGATTTTCTTCCCGGGAGGTGAGGGGGCGCTGCGGCGGGCCCCTTCCGCGGCGCGGCGTGCAGGTGGCACACCACCGGAGGTAGAATGATGGTAAAAAGAGGGACAGGCAGGCTCGCACCGGCGCCTCGCGGTCCCGCCTTCGATAGGAAGATAATGGAAATGGTGATGAGATCGGGTAAGAGAGGGCACGGTGACGATGCGGGGGAGAGGAAGCTCCCGCGCATAAGGCGCCTGGTGGTCAAGGTGGGGACCTACACCTTGAGCGACGCCTCGGGCAGGCTGGACCGCGGCCAGGTGCGCAACCTGGTGGAGCAGCTCGCTTCGCTGCGCGGTGAAGGTTACGAGGTCATACTGGTGTCCTCGGGGGCCATCGCCGCGGGGGTGGAGCTCCTCGGGCTCAAGGAACGTCCGCGGGACATCCCCTCCCTGCAGGCCGCCTCCTCCGTGGGACAGGGCTTGCTCCTGAGGACTTACGCGGACTTTTTCGCCGCCCACGGCCTGCTGGTCGGGCAGGTGCTCTTCACGCAGTACGATTTCGCCCACCGCCGCCAGTACCTGAACGCCCGCAACACCTTTCGCAGGCTCCTGGAGCAGGGGGTCGTCCCCCTGGTGAACGAGAACGACACCGTGGCCGTGGAGGAGATACGTTTCGGGGACAACGACCGCCTCGCGGCCCTGGTGGCGGTGCTCACCGGCGCGGATCTCATGGTGATGCTCTCCGACGTCGGGGGACTTTACAGCGCGGATCCGAGGCAAGACGGCGGTGCGAGGCTCATCCACGAGGTGGAGAACATCACCACCGCCATGTTCAAGGCGGCGGGCAAGGCGGGTGGGGAGCACTCCAGCGGGGGCATGGCCGCCAAGCTGGAGGCGGCGCGCATAGCCAGCGCGGCCGGGGTCGGGGTGATTATCGCCGCGGGCAGGGAGCGAGACGTGCTGGCGCGCCTGCTGCGCGGCGAGAGGATCGGCACCTATTTCCACCCCTCGCCGAGGAGGATGCGCGGGCAGAAACACTGGATAGCCTTCGGCGCCAGCCCGCGGGGGTCCGTGGTCGTCGACGACGGGGCGCGCGAGGCCATCCTGCGAGGGGGCAAGAGCCTTCTGCCGGCGGGGGTGGTGGAGTGCAGGGGTGACTTCAACCCGGGGGACCCCGTGGAGGTGCTGGACCTCAGGGGGGAGAGGATCGCGCGCGGCCTTTGCGGGCTCTCCTCCCTTGACTTGAAGCGGGTGAAGGGATTGCGCACCGACCAGGCCACCTCCCTCCTGGGGGAGGCCTGCGAGGAGGTCATCCACCGTGATTACCTGGTGGTCATGGAAGGTAAGGAGAGCGGAAAGGACGGAGGAGATGTCAGCGCATAAGGGTCAGGAGAGAGGCAAGGCCGCGATGGCCGCGGAGGACGCGCAGGGCCTCCAGGAGGATCCCGTGCAGGTCCTGGAGGAGATGGGACGCCGCGCCAGGGAAGCCGCCCTCAAGCTGGCGGTGGTGAACACGGAGAGCAAGAACCGCGCCCTCGTGGAGATGGCGGAAGCGCTGCGCTCGCGGCGCAAGGAAATCCTCGCTGCCAACGAGGAGGACCGAGCGGCGGGGAGGGAGAGCGGCATGAGCTCCGCCCTCATGGACAGGCTTACCCTCAACGATAAGCGCATAGAGGAGATGGCCACGGGCCTCCTGGAGGTCGCCGCCCTTCCCGACCCGGTGGGGGAGATCATCTCCGGCTGGAGGCTGCCCAACGGCCTCGAGATACAGAAGGTGAGGGTTCCCCTGGGCGTGGTGGGCATCATCTACGAGGCACGGCCCAACGTCACCGTGGACGCCGCGGGGCTGTGCGTGAAGTCCGGCAACGCCGTGATACTGCGCGGCAGCTCCTCGGCCTTCCGTTCCAATCGCATCCTCACCGAGGTCATCGCCGCGGCCGCGGAGGCGGCCGGCCTCCCCGGCGGCTGCATACAGCTGGTGCCCTACGCGGACCGCGAGACGGCCAAGGCGCTCATGCGCATGCGCGATCACCTCGACGTGCTCATTCCCCGGGGCGGAGCGGGTCTCATCCGCACCGTGGTGGAGGAGAGCATGGTCCCCGTCATCGAGACGGGAGTGGGCAACTGCCACACGTACGTGGATGCCTCGGCGGACCTGGACATGGCCCTGCGCATCGTGGTCAATGCCAAGTGCCAGCGGCCGGGGGTGTGCAACGCCATGGAGACCATGCTGGTGCACGAGGCGGTGGCGGACGAGTTCCTGCCCCGCGCGGCGCAGGAACTGCGCGAGCGGGGGGTGGTGCTGCGCGGCTGCCCGCGCACCAGGGAGATATTGCCGGATGTCGAGGAGGCCACGGAGGCGGACTGGTACGAGGAATACCTCGACCTCATACTGGCCGTCAGGGTGGTGGCGGACGTGGACGAGGCCGTCGGCCATATCAACCGTTACGGGAGCAAGCACTCGGAAGCCATCGTGACGCGCGATTACGAGGCGGCGAGAAGCTTCGTCGCGCGGGTCGACGCCGCCGACGTGTACGTCAACGCCTCCACGCGTTTTACGGACGGCGGCCAGTTCGGGCTGGGGGCGGAGATCGGCATCTCCACGCAGAAGCTGCACGCGCGCGGCCCCATGAGCCTGCGGGAGCTGACCTCGAGCAAGTTCGTCATCTACGGCGACGGGCAGGTGCGGTCCTGAGATGGGTAGGCTGCGCGTCAAACGCATCGGCGTCATGGGGGGCACCTTCGACCCCATACACTACGGGCACCTGGTCACGGCGGAGGAGGCGCGCGAGCAGTTCGCCCTGGACCTGGTGGTCTTCATGCCCAGCGGCCATCCTCCCCACAAGGAGGACCGGAAAAACCTCGACGCGGAGAGCCGCTACCTGATGACGGTGATCGCCACCGCCTCCCACCCCGGCTTCCAGGTCTCGCGCCTGGAGATCAACCGCCCCGGTCCCTCCTACACCATTGACACCGTGCGCGAGATGCACCGGATCTACGGGAAGAACACCGGCATCTTCTTCATCACCGGCGCCGACGCGGTGCTGGAAATACTTACCTGGAAGGAACCGGAAAGAATCCTCGCGGAATGCACCCTTATCGCCGCCACGCGGCCCGGTTACGACCTGAGCAGGCTGGAGGAGCTCCTGCCCGGGTTGGGAGGAGACGCGTCGAGCGACGGCCCCGGGGTGCGGGTGATGGAGATCCCCGCTCTGGCCATCTCCTCCACCGATATCCGCAGGAGGGTCAGCGAGGGAAGGTCCATACGCTACCTGGTCCCCGAGGGAGTGCGGGAGTTCATCGAGAAGAACGGGTTCTACAGGTGAGGGGCATTCCGCCGCCCCGCGCGGGTGCGTTTTCGTGAGGGGTGAACGACGCCGCGGGCGTAAGGCCGCGCGGCGGAGGCGGCCGTCAAGGGAGAGGTGAACGAGGTAAGGGAGAACGTCGGGCGGGAAAAGGAAAAACCCTCGCGGCTGGCCCGCCTCCGGCAGAAGGAGGCGCGCGGCAGGCGCCGGCTGCTGCTGCTGGCGGTCGTGGTGGCGGTGATCGTCCTGGCGGTGGGCGCCGCCTGGGACATCCCCTACATAAACGCGGCCCGCGCCGCCGCCTCCTGGGTGAGGGAAAGGCTGCGGGGCGGAGGAGGGAGCGCCGACGCGGGAGAGCCGCCCTACCTTTTCTTCACCCATCCCGGCTCGGGCAAGGCCCTCTCCGGCGAGGTATCGGTTCTCTTGGGGATATACGGTGAGGACGGGGCAACGTCAGGGACCCTGCTGGGACTGTGCCTGGCGAGCTACCGCTGGGATGCGGGCTCGGTAAGCCTCTTTTTCGTACCCGGGGAGGCGGTGGCGTACAACGCCCGGGGAGAGAAGACCAGGTTGAGCGCGGTGCTGCGGGAGGAAGGCGGGGAGGACATACTGCGTTCCACGGTGCAGAACATGACCGGAACCGATGTGGATTACCTGGTGCTGTGCTCGTTCCGCAGGGCGGTGGAGATACTCCAGGAGATGGACCTTCCGCCGCTCACGCTGCAGGAGGACACCCTCTTCGCCGATCCCCTCACGGGAGGGACGCAGCTCCTATTCGCGGGCCAGAAGGTGCGGGACGCCGACCGCCTGCTCTCGTACCTGCTCGCCGCGGATCGTGGCGGGGAGTGGGATGGCTATTACGCCGCGAGGGAGCGCGCGGAAGCATACCTGCCCGCTGCGCTGGAAGAGTTTTCCCTGCGGGGAGGGGATCGCCTTGCGGATGAGCGCTTTCTCGGTGACGGGGCCCTGCGGCTCTCCCCGACCGCCGCTTCCCCGCAGAAGGACGCCCTCTACCTCTCCTCCATGCTGCAGGCGGCCGTGGACATGGGAAAGGAGGACCTCCCCTGCCGCGCGGTACCCCGTGTCGAGGTGCTCAACGGTTGCGGGGTTCCCGAGCTGGGGAGAAAGGTCGGGGAGAGGCTTTCATCGCTTGGAGTGCCCCTGGCGGGGACGGGCGGGAACGCCAAGGTGGTTGTTGACGGGGTGGAGGTTAACGACTTCAGCCATGACGCGAGCCTCATCATCTGTCGCAGTGCCGACGAGCGGGCGAGGTCATACGCCCGTTACCTGGGGGTCCTGCTCTCCATCGACGAGGTGAGGCTGGAAGGCGGCCCCGGCCCCGAGCTGGTGATCATAGCCGGTCGCGACATGGCGCAGTGAGTCTTTGCGCGACGGCGTCGGCACGCTGTGCTAATCTTAGGTATGGGCCTGCATGTGCGGGCCCTTACAAAAGGCGCAAGGATACGAGACTGCCGCGCGGCTGGACCCCGGCGCAGTCAATGTGAGCCTGAAGGAGGTGGCAAGAGGCGGATAGCAAGGAGATGGCCGTCACGGCGGCCCTGGCCGCTTATGACAAGAAGGCGCGCGACGTCCTGGTCATGGACATGAGGGAGGTCTTCATCCTCACGGATTACTTCGTCATCTGCAGCGGCAACACGGACCGCCAGGTGGCGAGCATACAGGAGTCCGTGGAGAGGAGGCTGGCGGAAAGGGGCGTCAAGCCCGCCAGGAGGGAGGGAGAACAACACCGGCGATGGGTCCTCCTCGATTACCTCGATATCGTGGTGCACATTTTCCGGCAGGAGGAAAGGGATTACTACGAGATCGAGAGGCTCTGGAAGGACGCCCCCCTCGTCGACTGGGAGATGGAAGGGGAACGGTCGGCTTCCGGCGGCTGAGGAGGGTTGCGGCCGTCTCGGGACAGCGGAAAGGGAGAGAGCGGCGGAGCGTGGTAGACGCGGGTGCCGTACCTTTTCTGGGGGCGCTATCCGGGTCGGGCGCAAGGCCATCCCCGGCGGCGAGCTTCGTTTGACGCTTTCCGGCGCAGTATTTATACTTCATAAGGGCCTCTCCTGAGGCGAAGAAAAGGGGCCGTGGCGCAGTGGGAGCGCGCTACCTTGGCATGGTAGAGGTCACGGGTTCAAGTCCCGTCGGCTCCACCAGCAGGAGACCGGGAAAGGCGGGAACGCCTTCCCGGTCCTCGTTCATGTTTGACGGCAATGCCGGCGACGAGGGTGCGATACGGAAGGGAAAGGCGGCAAACCTTCCCGGTCCTCGTTCATGGAACGGCAAGCGGCACGGCATCGCGGCTTGAGCGGAATGCCCCGACGTGAGGGTAGGCCGGTCGCGGGCGCGGAGCGCACGGGGGCCCGGTGGAAGTGGACGGGAGGTGGCGAAGCCGTCATGATTAAGATGGGAAATCGGAAGCAGGGATGGTCGTTGGAGGAAGCCGGGACGGGGATGGCGGAGGCATGGGCCGAAAGGAGGAGATAAATTGAAGAGAGCGGCGGTTCTCCTGCTCACCGCGGGCTTGCTCGCGGGCATGGTGGCGCTGGTGGGTTGCGGAGAAAAGAAGACCACCCTCGAGACCCCCGAGGGCAGGGTCGAGGTGAGCGAGGAGGGAGGAGGAAAGATAACCTACAGGACGGGGGAGGGCGAGGCCACCTACGAGCAGGCGACCGAGGTCCCCTCCGAAGAGGAGCTCGGGGCTCCCATCTATCCCGGCGCCGAGTTCAACGAGGAGGGCAGCGGCTCGGTGACCGGGAGCAGCGCGGAGGGAGAATACAGCTCGCTGGTAGCGGAATTCGATACCAGGGACGACTTCGACAAGGTCCATTCCTGGTACAAGGGAAAACTCGGCGAACCCCTTTACGTTGACAGCGAGGCGAGGGAGGCGAACTGGAGCAAGGTCGAGGGAGGCAGGGTGGTCTCCGTCTCCATCCAGGGGGAGGACGTCGGGGTGAAGATCATCATCTCCAGCACCTCCGCACCCCTGAGCCCTTAGGGCGAACGAGGTGAACGCGTGTGCATGACGTCCGTCCGCTTGGCCGGGTGACCGCGGCCCCCGCCGTGCCGGGACGTGATGCGGGACGGGTGGGCGGACGGGGCGTTGGAGGCCGGAGGCGCGCGGGTTACGATCCATGCGTGATGGGAAGACGGCGGCAGCGTTGATGATAAGAAGGGAGGAAGGAGGACCGATGCGTGCGAGCGAACGCCAGGGCGGCAAGGTCATAGTCTGCCTCCTTGTCCTCTTCCTGATGGCGACCTGGCTCGCTTTCATCCCGGGTTGCGGGGGGAAGAAGGAACAGGACGGGACCGTCGAGGATGCCGCTCTGGAGGAGACGCCGGGAGAGGGAGGCGAAGAGGTCGCGCCATCCTCCGGGGAGGGAGCGGAAGGGGAAGGCGTTGATGTCCCAGCGGATGAGGCCGCCGGGGAGGGGCAGGTCGGCGAGGGGGAGGTTTCCTACCAGGTATACCAGGAGGCGCCCAGCGAGGATGAGCTCGGGGCTCCCATCTACCCCGGGGCCGCTTACGTCCCCGAAAGCGGCGGCAGCGTCAGCGGTGTCGCCCCGGAGGGAGAGTTCACCACCGTTGGAGGGGAGTTCCGCACGCAGGACCCGTTCGGGTTGGTGCTCGCCTGGTACCGTGAAAGGCTGGGCGAGCCCCTTTTCCTCGAGGAAAGCCAGTCCACGGCCACCTGGAGCAGAAGGGAAGGCGGCAATATGGTGCTGGTGGGGCTGCGCGGGGAGGCGTCCGGGACCACCATCTCCATCTACAACCTGCAGGGAAGCGAGGAGTTGTTGCCCTGAGGCGAGGGCGCGGCGGGAAGGGCACGCCGCGGCGGCGACGCTCGCGCATATCCCATGGGAACCCCACTTTGCAGGACCTTCATCCTGCGACCACATCCACGGTCCGAGTTGACGCTGCGGGAAGAGCGATAATATAGTATTGACGCGTCAGCCGGAAGTCGTTTCGTGTCGTGGCGCACGGATGGTATCGCGCATCCTCTCGTATTAAGGATCAGGAGCAGGGAGGGCTGTCGGCCGCGAGGCGATGCGAGCCGGCGATCCCCCGAACCTCGTGGCCCTACTGCAAGGGGAGCCCGGGGAGGTCGCGGTCCGTTGCTTGCTTGCAAGCGAACATAATCGTAGAATATGTATAAATATTGATGGAGGAGAGAGCGGCCGGAGGTGCGAAGGGCTCACCGATGCGGGTACTAAGGCCGTTCGGTGAAGCCGCTTGAGAAAAGAAGGAGGGGGTTGCGCTCATGGAATACCCGTGGTTCAAGGAATACGACCTCTGCGGCATACCGCACACGCTGGAACCCTACCCGAACATCCCCACGCACGGCTTCCTGGACCAGGCGGCGGTGGAGCATCCCAAGATGGGCTGCGTGCAGCTCGGCCTGGAGATGACCTACGCGGAGGTCAAGGAACACGCCGATCGCCTGGCCAACGCGCTGGCCGACATGGGCGTGGGCAAAGGGGAACGGGTTATCACCCTCCTGCCGTCATCCATCCAGTTCGTGGTGGCGGACGCCGCCATCTCCAAGGCCGGCGCGGTGCACGTGCCCTGCAGCTTCCTGGAGGCGCGCGACACCCTGGCCCACAAGTGTCAGGAGAGTTCCCCGCGCGCCGTCATCTGCCTGGAGGAGCATCTGGCGATGGCGGAATACCTCAAGGAGTTCATGTCCGCGCCGAACATCATCATCACCAAGCTGGATGATTATTCCAGCTCAACGTCGCCGCGCGGCGCCCTGCCGGACGTCATGTGGATGAGCGAGTTGATAGAGCAGGCCAGGCCACAGCCTCCCCGCGTGGACATCGATCCCGCCCGCGACCTGGAGACCCTTCTCTTCACCGGCGGGACCACCGGCCTTCCCAAGGGGTGCATGCTCACCCATCGCAACATCGTGGCCAACGTGCTGCAGAACATCGCCGTCTTCGGGCCGGTCACCAAGGTTCTCAAGGGGAATATCAACGTGATCATGGGACTGCCCTTCTTCCACAGCTACGGGCACTGCATCATGCACACCATGATCGGAGGCATGGGGGCCAACATGCTCATCGTCCCCGACCCGCGGGACGTGAAGGCCATGCTGGAGATCATGCGCAAGTACAACCCGGTGCTGCAGTTCGGGGTCCCAACCCAGTTCATGAAGATGCTCGAGGAGGACATCAAGTCCGCGAGGGTCATCGGCATCTCGGGATCGGCCGCCCTGCCGCCGAACGTGCAGGAGAAGTTCGAGGAGTCCAGCGGCGGGGGGTATGTGTCCGAGGGTTACGGCCTCTCCGAGCTCTCCCCGGTGACCCACTTCAACGTCTCCACCAACGTGCGCGTCATGGGGGGGCGCAAGGGCGTGAAGATACTCAACGTCGTCCTCTTCAACCCGGTGAGCATCGCCCTGACCAGGGCCCAGGCCAAGCTCCTCGGCCCCAAGGGCTTCGGGAAGATGTTCACGGGCATCATCAGCCTGCTGGCCAAGAGGTCCCGCAAGTCCGAGAAAACCCGCGTGGTGGAGAGGCGGGCCACCATCGGCATACCCCTGCCGGACACAGTGGTCAAGGTGGTGGAGGTGGACAGCGGCCGCCCGCTCACCTTCGAGGAACTCTACCGCGAGGGAAAGGTGGGCGAGATGCTCCTGAGCGGCCCGCAGCGCATGCTGGGCTACTGGCCGGAGCCGGGAAAGGGGCTGGACGAGGAGGGATTCGTCCACACCGGCGACGTGGTGAAGATGGACGAGAACGGGTACTTCGCCATCGTGGACCGCACCAAGGACATGGTCATCGTCTCAGGTTACAAGGTCTACACGCGGGAGGTGGACGACATCCTCTACGACCATCCGGCCACCGAGATGGCGGCGACCATAGGGGTGCCCGACCCGGAGAGGGAGGGCAGCGAGCGCGTGTGGGTCTTCGTCAAGCTGAAGGAGGAATACAAGGGAAAGGTCAGCGAGGAGGACTACATCGACTACCTCAAGGAGAAGGTGGCGAAGTACGCCGTGCCGCGTGAGGTGGTCTTCGTGGACGAGATGCCGCTCACCGAGGTCTTCAAGGTCAACAAGAAGGCCCTGCGCGAGATGCAGCTTCAGAAGATGCAGATGGAATAGCCGGGCTTCAGGCAGCATGGGGCGGCGCGCACCCGGCGCGCCGCCTTTTCGTACGCGGGCGCCGTGGTCGGGGACAGCGGGAAGGGAAGGGAACGCGGGGCGTATGGAGGCGGAACAGGGCGAAAGATGTAGGGGAAGCGGGCAGGGATGGGGCTGGGGAGGAAAAGGCGGGAGGGGCTCCCTCAGTCGAGGAACCCGCTCTCCAGCACGCAGCGCCGCACCGCCAGCAGGGCCGGGCAGGAGGGGATTTCCAGGAAGTCGGCGCCCCGGGCGTCGTGGTCTTTCACCGTGTCGTCCTCCGGGACATACCCCAGGAAGGGCAGGTCGCTGGAGGAGAGCAGGCGGGCGGCCTCCTCCTCGTCGCCGACGCGGTTGAGGAGCAGTCCCAGCTTGCGGTAGGCGACCGCCTGCGCGGCCACCTCGCGTATGGATTCCGCCACGCGCAGGCCCTTTACGGTGACGTCGCTGACCAGGAGGAGATGGCTCACCGAGCGCATGACGCGGCGGTTCACCTGCTCCACACCCGCCTCCGCGTCGATGAGGGTGAGGTGAAAATGGGAGGAGAGGGTCTCGATGGCCTCGCGCAGCAGGGTGTTCAGCTGGCAGTAGCAGCCCTCCTCCTCCGGCCTTCCCACCGAGAGGAAGGCGAGGTTCCCGTCCTCCTCCACTATCTCCATCATCTTGTAGTCGATGGAGGCCGCAAGGTCGACGCTGTCGGTGGCGCGTTCGCGCACCGCGTCGATGAGCTCGCTGCGCATATCGTTCACGGTGAGGCGCGGGAAGCGGCGCAGGGCCATGCCCAGCCCCACGGCGGGGTCGGCGTCCACCACCAGGTACCTGTGGCGCTCGTCCGCGCGCAGTTCGCGCGCGAGGAGCGCGGAGACGGTGGTCTTTCCCACCCCTCCCTTGCCGCACACGGCAAGGACCCGTTTACCGCTCACCTGCCGCCCCCCTCGCCGCCGCGCTCCGCCTGCAGGCGGTCACGGATGCGGCGCAGCTCCACCACGCTGTCGCAGACCTCCACGTATTCGCAGGTATCGCAGTCGAAGTTCATCTCCTCGTACATCTTGATGAGGGCCTGCACGATGTCCATGACCATGTCGGCCGCCGCCGACAGCCCCTCGATGTCCTCCCGGGATGACGTCACCAGGAGCACCTCCGCGCCGCTCACGTAGGGCAGCGCCTTGAGGGCGCGGATGAGGGCGCTTCCCAGAATCCGCGCGTTGAAACCCCGGGCCAGGGCCTCCTTGCTCACCCGGCACCATATGCTCTGCCGTCCCGGGAAGATGCGGGTCATGAAGCCGCGCAGGCCAAGGTTATAGGTCGCGTCGCGCAGCTCGCGGTAGCACTCGTACTCGTCGCGGAAGTCGCCCTCCACCATGACCACCTGCGCGAAAGGGACGGCGCGCGCCCGCAGCGCGGGGAAGTCGGGGCCCACCAGGGTGATGCGCCCGTCGACCACCCCCTGCTCGTCGTCCCAGAGGAGGAGGGAGCGGGAGGCCGTGCCCGGGTTGCCGAGCTCCAGCCCGGTGTCCTCGCTCAGGATCACCTGGGGGGAGGAGGCCAGGGGAAGCGCGGGGGTGTAGCGGTATTCCACGGCCTGCCCCATGGAATATTTTTCCTCGAGAAAGCGGCGTATCCCCTGCAGGGGTTCTGCGAAGAGTCCCACTTCACTCCGTTTCCGCAAGCAGGGCGGCGCCCACCGCCGCCGCCAGGCGCGTGTCCAGCGGGAAGGGTTGGTACTCGCCTTCCATGCGCTCGCGCACCAGGTCCACCACCGTCCTCACCCTGGCCACGCCGCCGGTGAAGGTGTAACGGTTCCCCATGCCGAAGCGGCGGGCCTGGGAGGTGACTATGCGCGCCACGGCGTCGCACAACCCGGCCACGATGTCCTGCGGCGACTCGCCGTTGTTGACGTGCGTTATGACCTCGCTCTCGACGAAGACCCCGCACTGGGAACTTATGGAAACACGTTTCGCGGCGCGCGAAGCCTCCTCGTCTATGCGCTCCACCGGGACACCCACCGCGGCCGCCATCACCTCCAGGAACCGCCCGGACCCCGAGGCGCACTTGTCGTTGCGCATGAAGTCGACGACCTCGCCGTCCGCGTTGAGGAGCAGGGAGGTGATGCTCTGGCCCCCGATGTCCACCACCAGTTCCACGTCGGGAAGGAAGCAGCGGGCGGCCCAGCCGATGCAGGCGATCTCGTCCTCCAGGAAATCGGCGTCCTGCAGGAGTTCCGCGCCGCTCCCCGTGCCCACGATGCCGTCCAGGTTGAAGCGGCTGACGCCCGCCTCGCGACATACCTCCTCGATGAGGTTTTCTATCTCGTCGGCGATGTTGCCCGTGGTCTCCACGATCCTGTAGGCCAGGAGGTTTTCGCCGTCCATGACGACGGCCTTGGAGAAGAGGCTCCCGATGTCGCAGCCCAGCGTCTTCATCTCTCCCCTCCCATCTTGCGCGCGAGCACGGCCGCCCCCAGGGCGCCCACGATCTGCGGGTCCACCGGGCAGGGCACCATCCTTACCCCCAGGATGCGCTCCAGTTCCGACTTCACGGCGCCGTTCTTGGCCACGCCCCCGGACATGGTCACCTCCGGCTCCACGCCCACGCGGCGGGCCAGCGCCGCGACCCTCTCCGCCATTGCCCGGTTGACGCTGGCGGCGATATCCGCCTTGTCCGTGCCGCGCTGCAGGTAGTGGAGGACCTCCGTCTCGCAGAAGATGCTGCAGCGGCTGGAGAGCCCCACCGGGTTGCGTGCCTTGAGGGAAAGGGTCCCCAGTTCATCCAGGGTGATGCCCAGGGTGCGGCACATGACCTCGAGGAAACGCCCGGTGCCGGCCGCGCACTTGTCGTTCATCACGAAGTCCTTGAGCTCGCCCGAGGCGTCCATGCGGATGACCTTGGCGTCCTGGCCCCCGATGTCGATGATGGTGCGCACCCCCGGCAGGAGCCACACGGCGCCCACGCCGTGGCAGGAGATCTCGCTCACGTTGGCGTGGGCGAGCCCCTTTGCCTGTACCTGTTCCCTGCCGTAGCCCGTGCTCACGATGTAGGAGATGTCCTGGTGCCGCAGCCCCAGCTCGGATAGGAGCATGCCCAGGACGGTCTCCGCCGACTCCACCGGGTTCGGCCTCACCCCGATGCTCTTGCTCCCGGTTATCCTGCCGTTCTCCACCACCACCGCCTGGGCGGTCAGGGAGCCGACGTCTATGCCTCCGAACCTCATCCCTCACCTCCGATGGCCTTGCTCTCGCCGAAAGCTCCCCCCTACATTTTATCGTCACGCGGAACGGCGTGTCATGAGGGCGTACGGCGCGAAGAAGCGCACCTTCACGGCCTTTCCCTCGCGCGCCTGCGCCGCGTGACCACGTTGTCCACGAAGGAGGATATCTCCTCCTGCAGCACGCTTGTGGGCGTCATCCGCCGTATCCAGGAGTCCCCCTGCAGGCACAGCACGGGAGCGCCCGTGCGCCGGGTTATCTCCTTGCGCACCTGGTTGACGATGCTCCAGGTCTGCTTGCAGGCGTGGTGTCCCGAGTAGATGGCGCAGTTGGCGTTGAGGTCGCGGATGAAATGGGACATGTCCTCTATCCAGGAGAGGGACATGGAGTCCGCGCCCATCTGCCTGGTCATGGGATATTCGAACGAGGCCTCCGCCAGCCCGGCGAGCATGCTCTCCTTGCTTGTTGTATCCACGTGGCGTGGCTGGCAGAGGGAGAGGATGTCGTTGAGGTAGGTGATGCCGCGTTCCTCCATCCAGTTGAAGAAGCCGAGGAAGTCGAAGTAATACCCGATGTAAAGCCACATGCAGCGTGCCACTTCCTCCGGTGCCGGGTATGCCCCCTCCTCGCGGCGGCGGCGTGACAGCTCCACCATGGAGCGCATCATCTCCGCCGCCTGCGGCCTTCCCCAGCGCGTGAAGCGGGTGCCGTAGGTGAAAATGGAGAAGATGTTGGGCACGGGACAGGGGGAGAACTTCTTGAGGTCGTAGAGCTCGTAGTAGAGGTCGCTGGCGCGGTTGGCCTCCTCGAGCACCTCGCGCATGCGCCCCTCGTCCAGCTCCTCGCCGATCATCTCCTCCAGGCGGCGCATGAAGGCCATGAAGTAGCGGCGGTGCAGCTCCCTTCCCCGGGAGGTGGCCTCGGTGGGCTTTTCCAGGATGACCTGGGGGATGCCCATGTGGAGGGAGACGAACTCGTGGATCTTGGAGTTGGCGTCGCAGGCGCCGGGCGCGGACTGCACGATGATGTCCGGCTCGAAGTCGCGCCCGGTGAGGATGGACCCCAGCTCTATGGTGGAGGAGGAGCAGAGGTAATCGGGGATCCCCAGGCCCATGGCATAGTCCCAGTACCTCTCGCCCTGGCCCTCCAGCACGGAGACCCCCAGGGTGGTCATGACCTCGCTGGTGAGGGGGATGGCGTTGCGGAACAGGTAGATTATCTCGGGAGGGAAGTTGAAGGGCACCAGGACCACCTTGCGCCCCTCGGACTTCGCCCGCCGCACCTCCTGTACCCATTCCCCGATCATCGCGATGAAGTCCAGGCTCACGTCGCGGAAGCGCGGGCAGAGGAGGGCGCGCATGGAGCGGGAAGTGTCCGGGGGCAGCACCCTGAGCAGCCCCTCCACCTCCTCGTCCGACATGCCGCGGGGAAGCTGCATGGCCACCTCCACGAGGCTCTCCACCCGTTCGAAGAGCCCTTCCGCTCCCCTCCGTGACGTCGTGGGACCACCCTTGGCCATCTCTCTCATCCCCCTATCCTCTCCAGGAAGGCCTGTATGCGCGTGCGTATGCGCCCCAGGTCGGCGCCCGACCCGTACTCCTTCTCCAGCACCAGGACGGGTATCCCCGCCTCCTCCAGGTCCAGGCGCAGGCGCACGTTCTCCACGCCGTGCAGGTCGCAGAACTTGTTATGCACCAGGACCGCCCCGTCCACGCGCGCCCGCCTCGCCGTACGCAACACGTAGTCGAGGCGCGTGGCGTAGTCGTCGAACATGCGGGGGCAGAGAAGGTGCTTCAGGTAGGCCTCGGCCAGCGCGTGAATGGGGTCGCCGGCGAGGCGCGGCAGGTTCCAGAAAGCCCTGGTGCCGTAACAGAGCGCGTCGCTCACCACTAGTCCCCCCACGTCCTCGATCTCCCCCACCAGCGCCAGCTCGTCCGTGGCGCTGCCGGCCAGCAGGAGGCGGGCGCGGTAGCCGCGGACCTCGTTCCTTTCGCTCTCTTCCAGGAATCGCGCCAGGTAGTCCTCGAACACCGCCGGCGGCAGGGAAGACTCGAGGAGGATGACGGCCATGGCCTGCCTGCCGGTGAGGGCGGGCCTCTCCCCCTCGCGCAGGGAGAAGAGCTCGCGCAGCTTTTCCCGCGTGCGGTTGCTCCTCTCCATGGCCTCCGCGAGGGAAGCGTCGCTTATATCGACCTGGAAGTGGCGTCCCAGCGCCTCGCGGAAGAGCTCCAGCTCCTCCGCGAAGAACTCCAGCGCCTCCTCGCTGACCGTGTGGGGAACCCGCAGGTAATGGAAGAACGCGGGATCCTTCGCGTACTGCCAGTCTTCGAACATGCCGCGCAGGTGGTCGCAGCCGTTGTTCTCCACCAGGCCGTCCAGGAAGTCGTAGGTGCCGTCGAGGCCCAGTTGCAGGCAGGCGCGGCAGAAGCCGCAGTTGAAGCGGGAGAGGTAAGCGTCGGCGAGCTCGCGCTCGGGCTTGCCCAGGGCCCTTATGCGGTAGGGGAGTATGCCCGCCGCGTCCATGATCTCCCGCGGCGTGGCCACGCAGGTATAGCCGACGATGCGACCTCCCGCCCGCCTCCATTCCTCGAGGTGGCTGTTCAGGATATCACCGGCCAGCCTGATGGCATCCTCCATGCCTCTCCCTCCCTTCACGCCGCGCGGGCGCGGATGTGCCTGCCCGCGATGCGTCACGGCCTGCCTGGCCGCATGAGAAAGCGCCGCAGCCGAATTATCTCACGAGAATTGTATGAGCTCATTTTATGTTTGCGCCATGACGCACAACAAGTGGGGATATCCCGACGGCGACGGTAGGGTTTTCCCGCCGGCGACGGTTTCCCTCCGGCGACGGTTTCCCTCCGGCGATGATTTCCCGCCGGCCCCGGGACTCGCCCCCTGGGAGCCCCGCCTTGCCGCCTTGAGATACCGCGGGATAACGCGCGACGGGACGGAATCCGGGGCGTCGCCCGCCGACCCGATGGGCGTCCCGCTGCGCGGGCGGCCTCTCGAGGCCTATTGCTTGAGCAGGCCTCCCAGGATGCCTCCCGCAGGTCCGCTGCCCCCGGACTTCGGTTGCTGCAGGCTGGTCTTGGGGGCTTCCTCGCTCGGCTGCACCACCACGTAGCCATCCCCCTGGAAGGCGAGCTGGAAGAGCTCGCCGTGGGTGGAGCCGAATATCCCCTTGAGGCTGGTGAGGTTGGCGTCCATGTGTATGGTTGGGTTCAGGCTCTGCGACCAGGCGATGGTGGCGTTGGGGTCCGTGAAGGTGGGTTGGTCGGGGGTGACCCTGAGGGTCATGGGCTCTCCCTTGGAGATGAGGGCGAGGTAGCCTGTGCCCTGCAGTTCCACGGTCCAGAGACCGCCCGAAAGCATCCCTGCGGCACCTTTTATCATCTTGATGTCCCACGAGATGCTGGGGGTGAAGGCCAGCAGGTTGAGGGCCTCCACGGTGATGGACTCGTTGTTGAGATAGAGGAGCACGATGTCGTTGGCGGCGTCTGCCAGGAAGAGGTCTCCCGTGCCCTGGGCCAGCATGAGGGTGAAGGATTCGCCGGAAATGGCCTTCTTCACCCACTTGTCAATACCGCCGCTGCCCTGGCGCGTGAAGCTTATCTGCCCCTGGTAGGCGATCATGGAACCGGCCTTGGCCAGCACCTGCCCCCCGCAGGCGGCCATGTTCACGCGCAACAGTTTCTTGCTCTGCAGGTTGAAGGCGTTGGGGCTCTCCACTTCCATGGACTCCTTGACCAGCGCCGCGAGGGAAGTGGGTGCGAGCTCGGGGCGAACGGCGGACGGCGACGGCGCGGCTGCCGCCGGCGGCGGCGCGGATGCGGCGGGAGCCGCGGCCGCGGCAGAGGCGGAAGCGTCCTTCAGTGACTGTCCGCAGAAACGGCAGAACGCCGCACTCTCCGGGTTATCCTGGTTACACCGGGGACACAACATCTCGAAAACCTCCTCTCCTTTCCGGATGGACCCATCAACTTCGCGTCGCTCCGTCGGCGCCGGTTATTATGTCGGCACGACGCGGGGCGGACTGGACACGCTCCGCATCGAAGCGCGACGCGGCGCCGGCGCCCGGCCGTGACGGCGCAAGCCTCTCCCTCGCGCAACTTCGCCCTCGCGGCGGTCACGGGGGCTGAACCACCGCACTGTGCAAGGGTCAAAACCCGTATCTCAGACCTCCGTGCTCGACCTCGCGAGCGTCCTGCCGTGGTTGTCGGTGAAGACGAAGACGAGCTCGCCGCGGGGGTCGAAGGCGCCGCGCTCCACCAGGACGAGATGGTACGGGCTGGTGAGGACCTGTGCCGTGAAGGCCCCCTCCTCGGGCTCGCTCACCTCGACCTCCACGCGCACCTCGCCGCCGAGCTGCTCGGCGCGCGCTATGGAAATGGCGTATCCGGCGCTGTTCTTCGCCCCCTGCATTGCCGCCAGGACCAGGTAGCGCTCGAAGTCCACGTCCCGCTCCGGCAGCTGCAGGCCCGCCAGGTAGAGCAGGTTCTGGAGCTCCTCGTCCCCGCCGATGACCACGCATTCCGGGGCCTCGTCCTCCTGGTTCTGGTGGTCAAAACGCCCGTACTCGCTTGCGGTTCCCTGCGCCAGGGTCTGCATGGGGATCGCCCTGGCCTCCGCCGCCCGTGGCTCTCCCTCAACCGGGACCGCTTCGCCTCCCGTGCCCCCGCCGCAGCCGGCGGCGAGGAGAAGGGAGAGGCAGAGCGACAAGAACGTGCCGAGAAAGGTGCCTCCAGCCGGTCGCATACGTGCCTCACCTCACCGTTGCCGTCTCTGTTCCTCACCCCCTATTATGATGCATCTGCCGGGTGCGGGTAACCGGGCCGCGCAGAACGGCGGCGGAGGGCCCCCGCTTCCAAGTCTGCATGCATGGCAAGTCGGGGGCGAAAGCACGTGGCGGTGCGCGTGGCGCCGTCGGGGAGAAAAGGCCGCGCGGAGATTGTTCCCCGCGGAAATATGTTATTATTTATGCGGCATCGACGGCCGAGCCCGTGCAAGCCGGGAGGCGAGCCGTGAAGAACGCCGCTTGGTGGCCCGCAGGGCATGCGGTATATAATCATATGGAGCTCACAGGGAGCCATTTCTGCCGCATGGCGGTAGCGGGTGGGATGAGCTAGCCCGGGCGTTTAACGCACGCCTGTGCATGAGAGTGCGAAGTCGGGGTCCAGGGGGCGCGTCCCCCGCAGTAAGGAAAGGAGAGGGTTTATGTCGGAGGTAAGATTTGACGATCGAGTCGCAGTAGTGACCGGGGCCGGCGGCGGCCTGGGTAGGGAATATGCCCTGCTCCTTGCCAGCCGCGGCTGCAAGGTGGTGGTCAACGACCTGGGCGGCGCCATGGACGGCACGGGTTCGGGGACCACCGCCGCCGAGAAAGTGGTGCAGGAGATCAAGGACGCCGGCGGGGAGGCCGTGCCCAACTTCGACAGCGTGGCGGACTGGGAGAGCGCGCAGAACATCATCAAGACCGCCATCGACAACTATGGGCGCATCGACATCCTCATCAACAATGCCGGCATCCTGCGCGACAAGAGCTTCCTGAAGATGGAGCTCGAGGACTACGAGAAGGTCATGGCCGTCCACCTCAACGGGTCCTTCTACTGCTGCAAGGCGGCCTGGCCCTACATGAGGGACAACAACTACGGCCGCATCGTTTCCGCCGCCTCCGCCGCCGGCGTGTACGGGAACTTCGGCCAGGCCAACTACGGCGCCGCCAAGATGGGCATCATAGGCCTCACGCACGTCCTCAAGCAGGAGGGTGCGAAGTACAACATCAAGGCCAACGTCATCGTCCCCATCGCCGGGACGCGCATGACGGCCACCGTGCTTCCTCCCAACATCGTCGAGATCCTGAAGCCCGAGTACGTCGCCCCCATGGTGGTGTGGGCCTGCTCCGAGAACTGCAATTTCTCCGGTTATACCTTCACCGCGGGTGCCGGGTACTTCAGCCGCACCGCCTTCATCGAGGGCCCGGGCGTCTATTTCGACATCTCGCAGCCCATCACCCTCGAGATGATCGACGAGAACATCGACAAGATCGTCACCCTGGAGGGCGGCACCACCTTCGAGAACGCCGCCGAGCAGACCGCCAAGGCCCTTGCCAAGATGAACCTGGGCTGACGCGAAGCGGGCGTGGCGCGTGAAGGCAAGCGTAGAGAGAGGGGGTTGAAAACATGCCTATCGACCTGTCGGTAATCGGAAAGGAGCTGCCGCCCCTCGCTTACAACTACACCACCAGGGACGTCATCCTCTACGCCCTGGGAGTGGGAGCGGGCCTGCGGCCCGAGGAGCTGAAGTTCGTCTACGAGAACGGGCTCGAGGTGCTGCCCACCTTCGGCGTCATACCGCCTTTCCCGGCCCTCATGGGCCTGGTGGGCGTGGAGGGCATCGACATCAACCTGGTCATGCTCCTCCACGGGGAGCAGTACATGGAGGTGCGGCGCCATCCCATCCCCGTGCAGGGCAGCCTGACCTCCAAGCCGAAGATCGCCGCCGTCTACGACAAGACCAAGGGAGCCCTCATCGAGCTGGACGTGGACACGGTGGACGAGAACGGCGAGGTGATCTTCTTCAACAAGTTCGGCACCTTCATCCGCGGTGAGGGCGGCTTTGGGGGCGAGCGCGGCCCCGAGCCCGGCAACGAGCCTCCGGACAGGGCGCCCGACAAGGTGGTGGAGGAGGCCACCCTGCCCACGCAGGCGATGATCTACCGTCTCTCGGGCGACTACAACCCGCTGCACATCGATCCCAACATCGCGGCCATGGCGGGGTACGATAAGCCCATCCTGCACGGGCTCTGCACCTTCGGTTTCGTCGGCCGGGCGGTGCTGCGCGAGTTCTGCGGCGACGATCCCAAGAAGTTCAAGGCCATCAAGGTGCGCTTCAGCCGCCACGTCTTCCCGGGCGAGACCATCGTCACCGAGATGTGGAAGGAATCCGACGACAAGATCATCGTGCGGGCCTCCACCAAGGAGCGCGGCGAGTACTGCCTTACCAACGCCGCCGTGTGGCTCAACCCGTAAGCACGAAACGGACGCACGAGAAGGGGGCGGGGAATCCCGCCCCCTCTTTCTATCTTTCCCGGCCTACGAAACGGGGAGTGCCATGGGGGCATCATCCCTGGGGGACGAAGCCCTCCTCGCGAACCGCCACCAGCGAGATGGCCTCCTCGGGACAGGTGACCATGCACAGCCCGCACCCCATGCACTTCTCCGGGTCCACGACGCTCACCTGCGCCCCCTCCTCGCCGCCGAGCGAGAGGGCGTCGAAGAAGCAGCGCTCCAGGCAGGTACCGCAACCGCTGCATTTCTGCGTGTCCACCTGCGCCTGGAAACGGCTGGGATCGCAGAGGTTTATGCCCTTCGAGATGAGGGTGAAGGACATGCAGCAGTCGTCGCAGCAGTTGCATATGAAATGGAAATCCTTGGACCGGTTCATGGTCACGTGTACCAGGCCGGCTTCCTCGGCCTCGCGGATGATGCGCAACGCCTCATCCACGTCCACCTCGCGGCCGCTGCCCCTCTCCAGGGTATACTCGGCCGCCTTCCCCACCTGCAGGCATACCTCGACGGGTTTGCCGCACTTTCCGTCGATGAGGCGGCAGGTGCACTTGGTCACCGCCAGCCTTCCGGCGCCGCGTATGATCGCCTCCACGTCGTCGAAGGCAAGGATGCGCGAGCGCGCATCCACCGGCTGCTGCACGGTGATCACGCGCGAGAAGGGCTTCGGCAGCAACTGCGAGACCATGCGTGCGAATTCGGGCCACTCCTCGGCCATGAAGCGCTTCCAGAGCCGGTGATACTCCTCTGGCGCCTCCGGCCAGAGGATGGAGGCGTCGTGGAACTGCGCTATGTCGCGGCACATGCGATATACGGTGCCCTCCGGTCTTTGCGACTTGAAGACCAGGCCCTTGCGGAAGAGGACGGAAAGCCTTTCCTCCATCTCGCCCGCGTCCACCCCGAGTTTCTGCGCCAGCTCCTCCGCCGTACCCGGGGTGGCAAGAAGCGTTCGCGCCTCCTCCTCGTCGGCGATCATGCGGAAGAGCTCGGGTATGAGCTTGCTCTGGGGCATGAGCACGCGGGTGGCGAGCTGCTGGTAGAGGTCCTCTTCGTTCATCTTGTACCCCTTTCCTCCATCCTCCGCTGTCGATACTGCCGCCCACATTATACCCCGCGGGAGAGAACGTTTCCGACAGGCACGGCCTGCAGCCCCCGGTGCCCTCCGTGCGTGCGTTAAGTAATACGAGGCAGGTGGTGGTGCCGCTCGCCTGTGACGTGCCGCGGCGTCGCCGACAGCGGGTCCGCCGCGCCGGGACCGTCACGACACGAGCGGCGGAGGCCTCGCGCTCTTTTCAGCCCGCGGCACGGTCGTACGGGAGGATCGTGGCCGGAACGGGCGTCAGTGGCCGTGGCTCTCCTGCGGCGGCACCTGTGTCTCCGTTTCCGGCGCCGCTCCGTGGTCGGCCTCCGTTTCGCCCTCGTGCTCCGCGGCGCCCTCCCCGGCATTCTCGCCGTCGCTTTCCTCGCCGTGCGCGGACGCGGCTTCCTCGCCGTGTTCACCGCTTGCGGGGAGTAGGGCGTCCGCCGCCTCGCGGCAGGCGCCGGAGAGGTTGCGCAAGAGTTCCAGCAGGCTGGATTGCAGCTCCTCGCGTCCCGCAGGGACCCTCACGTGCGAGAGTTCCCGCGCGCCCTCCTCGAGCAGGTCGGCCATCTGCGACCATGCTTCTGCAGCCCGCTCTCCTTCTTCCGCGTGGTCCTCACGGGCTATCCCCGCGACGACATCCTGCAGCTTCCCGGAGAGGCGCTCGCTCAGCTCGTGGATCTCCCTCTCGTAGGAATCATCCGATGCGCTTCCGCAGCCGGCAAGAAGGAAGATAGAGAGCGCCGCGCAAAGGAGAAAGAGAGCGCTCGCCCTCACGCCCTTTTTTCCCATCGTCCGTTCACCCCTTCTCATGCGTCCTCGCAACCCGGCCTGGGTCATAGACCCGGCTTGGGCCATAGTATACATGATGCGGGGTGGTAGCGGGGAATGACGCGGGGCGGGAGCGGGGCCCGGCGGATGCGCGGAGAGGGGCTCCCGGGTGCAGCTTGCTCGTGTTTGCGCCGGGCCGGGCGGTGGAATCATATCTAAAGGATGTCGCAGGGACCGTGAAGCCCGGGAAAGAGTCTAAACAAACCGAGGTTACTGCCGAATATATATGGAGTGGTCAGCGGCTTTGTCCGCCGGAGGAAAGGGGGAGAAATGGATCCCAAGATGATGCAAAAGATGATGCTGGAGGGGATGCGTACCGCCATGCGCATGTCTTTCGACACCATCTCCTCCCTGCAGGAGCAGATGGAGAAGATGTGGAGGATGTTCCTCGAGCAGAGCGGGGACCTGCAGAAGGAGGGCGAGAAGGTCCTCGCCGAATGGCTGGAGAACCTGCGCAAGGGGCGGGAAGAGGTGCGGCGCAACCTGGAGGACGGTTTGCGCAAGATGGAGGAGATCCTGGGGAAGGAGCAGTGACCGGCGTCCCGCGCCGGTGTCGGTCCCGGGTCGGGGGTGAGGAGGAGAAGATGGAAGAGAAGGGTCCCGCGCCGTTCGACTGGACGGATGCCTGGGGCAGGTGGCAGAAGATGCAGGCTGAGGCCTACCGGGCGTGGATGGAGAGCTGGGGAGCTGCGCTATCCGGCTGGTTCTCCGGCCGGCCCGGCGCCGGCGAAGGGGGCGGAGAGGGTTCGGCGCAGGACGCCCTCTCCATATACCGGCGCTGGATGGATAACATGCGGGACATGGTGGACAGGTTCGTCCCGCCCGCGTCGGGGGTGGGACCGGAGACCTTTGCCAGGATGTTCCACGGCGCCGAGGTCTATTCCCGTCTCCATTCGCTCTGGATACAGATGTACGAGGACTACCGCAAGGCGGCGGGCGAGGGCGGCGCTTACGACCCCGAGGCCGTGCGCGACCTGCTCGCGAGGTGGGGGGAGAGGTACCGCGAGATCGTGAACGAGGTGTTCGCCCCCGCCCTGCCGGAGCAGTTGCGGTGGATCGCCGAGCTTTACAGCGGGGATATACCCCTCACGGCCGGGGGCTTCATGCTGCACCTCTGGGCGCCCTGGGCGGGTTTCGCGCAGCGCATGGCGTCGAGGGGTGTGAACATGAAACAACCCTCGCCGCGGGAGGCGGTGGAGGTGTACGAGGAGTGGAGAAGGGCCTACGAGGAGAGCTTCGGCCGCCTGCTGCGGGCTCCCGTTATGGGCTACTACCGGGAATCCATGGAGAAATATACCAAGACCATGGATTCCCTCAACGAGTTCGGCATCGTGCTCGCGCAGTTCTACGCCTACCTGCAGGGGGCGGGGGCCATGGGCTTCGAGAAGCTGCAGGAACGCCTGGCGGACATGGAAGGCAAGGGCGGGGGCGAACCCATGTCCTTCCGCGACTTTTACCGCCTATGGTGGCAGACCAACGAGGACATCTACGTGGAGCTCTTCCGCAGCGAGGAGTTCGCGCGCCTCCTGGGCCAGCTGGTGGACAAGGGCATGCAGTTCCGGGCCGCCTTCCGGGCTTACGTGGAGGAAGCCACCAAGGAGCTGCCCTTCCCCAACCGCACGGAGATGGATTATCTCTACAGGACGGTGGACCGGCTGAAGCGCGAGGTGAGGCTCCTGAAGAGGGAGTTGGGCGGGTTGAAGGGCGGGGAAAAGCCCGCCGCGGGGGAGGGATGATCATGTTCCGGGAATTCCTCGATCCCAGTTTTTTCCTGAGCGAGCTTGAGGAGGTGAACCGCAAGCTGGTGAAGGGCGCCGAGATACTCACCTCCATCCCCGAGGTGGACGTGGAGCCCACCCCCAAGGAGAAGGTCTTCGAGGAGGACAAGCTGCAGCTCTTCCATTACCTGCCGGGAGGCGAGGTGCGCTGCGAGGTGCCCCTGCTCATCTGCTATGCACTGGTAAACCGCCAGTACATGATGGACCTGCAGTCGGACCGCAGCCTCATCCGCAACCTGCTGGGCCAGGGGCTGGACATCTACATCATCGACTGGGGATACCCGGACCACGGTGACCGCTACGTCACACTGGACGATTACATCGACGTCTACCTGAACGACTGCGTGGACTTCGTGCGCGAGCGCACGGGGTGCGAGAAGATAAACCTGCTGGGGGTGTGCCAGGGAGGCACCTTCACCGTCATCTATTCAGCCCTCTACCCGGAGAAGATACGCAACCTCATCACCATGGTCACCCCCATAGATTTCCACACCACGGACGGCCTACTCAACGTGTGGAGCAGGTACATGAACATCGACAACATGGTGGACACGATGGGCATCATCCCGGGCGAGTTCATGAACGTGGGCTTTCTCATGCTCAAGCCCTTCCAGCTCATGGTGGACAAGTACGTGGGCCTCATGGACAACCTGGACGACCCGGCCACGGTGGCAAACTTCGTGCGCATGGAGAAGTGGATCTTCGACAGCCCCGCACAGGCGGGGGAGGCGTACCGCAAGTTCCTGAAGGACCTCTACCAGGAGAACAAGCTGGTTAGGGGCGAGCTGGAGATCGGCGGCAGGCGCGTGGACCTGAAGAGGGTAACCATGCCGCTGCTGAACATCTACGCCACCGAGGACCACCTGGTGCCGCCCGCCTGCTCCCTCCCGTTGAACGACCTGGTGGGGAGCGAGGACAAGACCCTGTACAGCTTTCCCGGAGGACATATCGGCATCTACGTGAGCTCGCGTTCCCAGAAGGAGCTGGCGCCGCGGGTGGCGTCCTGGCTCCTGGAGCGCTGCCCGCGGACGGTTGGGGTCGGCCGGGGGAGCGTGAAGGGGCCCGCGGCGGGAAAGGCGCGGACGGCCGGGAAGAAGGCGACGAAGGTCACGGCGAAGAAGGCGCCCGGGAAGCGCTAGGCGCCCCGGCGCCCCCGGCCGGGGCGATGGGGCTGCCGGGCAAGGGACCGCCCGGGGGGCGTTGCGCGCGTCACGGCAGCCGCTTTAAGGGTCTCGCGTGGGCGGTTGTGATGGTAGCGTGTCCCGCTCTCCCTCTCGTGCGGATATCATGCCGGCGGCACTTGAAACGAGGTCCGCACTCGCGTACGGGTCGTGATCGCGGATCGGGGATGCGCGAAGTGGGGCGGCACTTGAAACGGAGCCCTTTCCTCGCGTACAAATATTGTGTAGCGGCTCCCGCGCGACGCAGTTGACCTCGGGCGCAAGCAAGGCCGCACGGGGAAGCACGGCACGGGGAGGGGGACGAAAGGCGCCGGCCGCGCGGGAAATCCTCCCGCAGGTAACCCGTCCATGCGCGCATGAGGGGAATGGGCTTTTGGAAAAGAACGCCGCCCGCAAGACGGCCGCTTTCGGGCAGATCGTTGGAAGAAGGCTGCGCCTCCCGCTTGTGTCTGCCCTGTGCGCCGTATGCTTTTTCCTCCTCTACTGGTTCCATTTCCTGCGGCGCAGCGATATCGTGTTCACCCATTTTTTCTACGTTCCCATCGTGCTCGGCGCCATGTGGTGGGACTGGAGGGGATACGCCGTCGCCCTCATCCTCACGCTGGCCCTGGTGGTGACCCACCTTCTCGGCGGGGTGGAGGAAGCCCTGTGGCCGGACCTGGCACGCTCCGCCTCCTTCCTGACGGTGGGCGCGGCGGTGGCCGCTTTGAGCCGCCGCCAGAGAAGGCTCCGGGGCGAGATCGCCGCCCATGCCCGCGATCTGGAGGAGGCGGTGGAGCGGCGCACGAGGCAGCTGCACGAGAAGAACCGCGAGTTGGAGGCCTATGCCCACACCATCTCCCACGACCTTACGGCCCCCCTGGTGGTCATCCAGGGTTACGTGGAACTGCTGCAGGAGAAGGGCCACGAATCCCTGGGAGAGGAGGGGATGGCATACCTGCAGAGCATTGAGAAGGCGGCGGAGCGCATGCGGCGCATGACCAGATCCCTCCTGGATTACGCGCGGGCGGGGACAGCGGGCGGCGAAGAAACGGCCGATGCCGGGGAGGTGCTGGGGGAGGTTTTGGCGGAGAGGTCGCTCGACCTGGAAAGGGGAGGGGTGAAGGTGGAGGTCGCCGGGGACCTCCCGCGCGTAAGGACTAACCCCGACCGGCTGCAGCAGGTCTTCGCCAACCTCCTCGACAACGCCCTGAAATACGGAGGGGACAACCCGCATCCGCGCATCGCGGTGGGATGGCGCCCGGAGGGCGGGATGGCGTGTTTCTCCTTCCATGATAACGGGGTTGGCATCGACGAGGGGGACCTGGAGGAGGTCTTTCAGCCCTTCCGCCGTCTCTCCAACCGGGGGGAACCGGGACTGGGCATAGGCCTTTCCACCGTGAAGCGGCTGGTGGAAGGGTGGGGCGGTCGCGTGTGGGCGGACTCCTCGCCGGGCGAGGGGAGCACCTTCTACTTCACCGTTCCGCTTTGCGATGCCGTGGATGGCGGAGAGGAGTAGCCACGCCGGGGGCGCCGACGTCACGGGCGGCTGCCTGCGGGAGCGCGCGGGTTGTCGGCCGGAGCGTTATCGGACGCCCGTATCGCGCGGCCGCGGAACTGCACGGGAAAAGGGTCGGCCGCCGCGTTTTCCACCCCGCGCGTTTCGGGGCGCACCTACAGGCATGTTTTCCGGAAGATAATCGCGTTGCGACCCCCTAACACGCGTGACCCCCGGGACGTTCATGTATCCGCATGCGTGCTTACCGCATCCGTGTCTTCGGGACCGCGGCCGCAGAGCAGGGGGAGGAACGTCTCCAGGAAACGCCCCAGGTTGGCCAGCGCCAGGTCCCTGCCCCGCAGCAGCTCCTGCGCCCGTGAGATGACCCCGGGGTCGCTGACCGATAGGTGGAAACGTTTCTCCCAGAGGTTACGCCGGGACTGGCCCCGGTAGCGGAGGAGCTTTTCCATGCCCACGAAATCGTGTCCCAGCTCGTCGCTGATGGCGCGGACGGCCATGCAGGGCACATCGGCCTGCATGGCCACCTGGGCGGCTGCGGCTCCCTCCATCTCCACGGCCAGCGCCTGGAAGACTTCCCCAAGATGGGAGCGCAGTTCCGGGTCAAGGACCACCTGGTCGCAGGTGAGGACCGGACCCAGGTGAAAGGGAAGGCCCGCCGCCCGGGCGGCGTCCGCCGCGAGCTCGAGCAGCCAATGCGGGGAGGTGAAGGTGGGGGAAAAGGCCACGCGCCCCTCCTCGTAGACTCCCGGGCCCGTGTTCCCGAAGCCGCCGGAGTGCGCCACTCCCACGTCACCGGGCAGCAGCGCGGTGGACAGCACAAGATCGCCGGCCCCGGTACGGGGAGTAAGCGCTCCCGCGGTGCCGCAGACCAGCAGGACCCACGGCCGGTACCTTTCCAGGAGGAGCATGGTCCCCGCGGCGGCCGCCACCTTGCCCACGCCGCATGTGAGCACGATTACCTCCTCGCCCGCGAACTCGCTCCGCTGCAGCCGCATGTGTCGCGGGGAGTCGCAGGAAACCGGCTCGGGGAGCGGAGGCGAGACGATGGAGGCCTCCTTCGGCGTGGCGAAAAGCAGTGCGATCATACTCGTACCCCTTCCCTCGCGTTATCCCTGACCACATTAGGTTAACACAGGATGGAAGAATCGGGCGGGCGGGGAGGAAGGCCGTAACCGTCCTTTGCCGGAAGCCCGCGAGGTGTCCCGTGACCGTGGGCGGAGTGGATGCGGACCGCGGTGGTTACCCGGAACGATGCCGGGCCGGGAGATCCGCCGGAGGTGACGCTAAAGCCGGGGGGAGGTTGCGGACGAGAAATAACCGTGAGGAATCTGTCTTTTGGAGGTTGGCCGTATGGCGGAGAAGGTCCTTATCGTAGACGACGACGCGACCATGGTAAACCTCCTCGCCACCGTTCTCGAGTTCGAGGGGTACGAGACTCGCAAGGCTCTTTCCGGAAAGGAAGCCCTGGAAAGCATAAACGGCGACCCCCCCGACGTCGTCCTCCTGGATATCATGATGCCGGGCATGGACGGCTTCGAGGTCCTGGCCAGGCTGCGGGGGGATGTGAAGACGGAGAGGCTTCCCGTGATCATGCTCACGGCGAGGACGGAAGACAGGGACATCTTCGAGGGATGGAGGCGGGGGGCGGACGAGTACGTGACCAAGCCCTTCGATCCGCGTGAGCTGGTTCAGGCCATAAGGAGGGTGCTCGACCGTTCGTACGAGGAGAGGCTGGAGGAGCGGGCGCGTCACGTCGATTTCCTCCTGCAGCTGATACAGAAGATAGACGACCACGAGTGAGAATCCCGGGGGGCGGGAAGGAGCCGCCGCGTCCTTGCCGCGGCTCCACCGCGGTCATTCCCATCCTCCCTCGCAGAGCTCGCGGAACAGCTCCGGGTCTTCCGCCAGCTCACGCAGGGCGCGCAGCTCGTGCACCCGTAGCCTGCGCGCCGCCTGCCGCACGTGGGCAAGGGCCGCCTCCCTTACCTTGCGGTGGGTCTGCGGGTAGAGTTCCCGCACCGCCATGTCAATTGCGTCCTCGAGCGAGAAGCCGGCCTGGCGCTTGCGTTGTGCGAGGGAGAAGACACGCGGGAAGTTGGCGATGACCTCCGATCGGCCCGTGCCGCCCCGGTTCGGGCCGGAAGGGGTGACCCTCCTGGCGCGCAGGGCCTCGACCAGCTCACCGTCTTCCGCCAGCTCGCGCAGGGCGCGCAGCGTGCCCCATCCCCTCTCCTCCTTCAGCCTTTCGAGAATGCACTGCGCCTCGTCCAGGACGTCCCTGTAGGCAAGGGGATACCTCTCCCGCGCGCATGATTCCAGGGAGTTCCGGATGGACGCGCCCTTTCCCACCAGGGTGAGGGACCGCGAGAAAAGGTCCCTGTAATCGACGTTATCGACCAGGTGGATCTCATCGTCCATGATGCCATCTTACCATCGCTTACCCGCTATCGACCATGCGCGGCCAAAAGGCGATAATTAGGGGCGACGATCGGGGGCGACGCGGATAAGGCGGGAACGCCGCGGACGGCGGGGCCGGCCTGCGCGGCGCATCCAATGAGGAGCGAGCGGGTAAGACCGCCGGTCGCCGGTGAAGTGCTGGAGGTGCCGAGGACATGGGCGAGAGTGGAGCGGGACGCGGCGGCCGCAGGGCCCTGGTGCTTCTTTCCGGGGGACTGGACTCCATGCTCGCCGCGGAGCTGTTGCGGCGTTGCGGCGTCGAGGTGGTCGGCATCGCCTTCACCAGCCCCTTTTTCGGGAGCGCGAAGGCGGAGAAGGCCGCGGCATACCTCGGCCTTCCCCTGGTGGTCAGGGATATCACCGGGCCGCACCTGGAGGTGGTGAAGGCGCCCCGCTTCGGATACGGGAGGAACCTCAACCCCTGCATCGACTGCCACGCCCTCATGGTGGCGCAGGCCCTCGCGATGCTGCGGGAGCTCGAAGCCCACTTCATAGCCACGGGCGAGGTCTTGGGTGAGAGGCCGAAATCGCAGAACCGCAGAGCGCTCGACCTGGTGGCGAGCGCCTCGGGAGCGGGGGAGCTCCTGCTGCGCCCCCTATCGGCGCGCCTCCTTCCCGAGACGCTGCCGGAACGGGAGGGCTGGGTGCGGCGGGAGGAAATGCTGGATATCAGCGGGCGCTCGCGCCGCCGCCAGATGGAGCTGGCCGAGGCCTGGGGGATACGGGAGTACGAGACGCCCGCAGGGGGCTGCCTGCTCACCGACCCCGGCTTCAGCTCCCGCCTCCGGGAGCTCCTGGGCAGGGTCCCGGAGTGCGACCGCCGGGACGTGGAGCTGATCAAGCTGGGTCGGCAGGTGTGGAGAGGGAAGACGTTGCTGGTGCTGGGGCGCAGGCACGAGGAGAACCTGCTCCTGCAGGAGACGGCCCTACCGAGCGACGTCCTGTGCAGGGAAAGGGATAGGCCCGGCCCCACCGCCCTCTTGAGGACCTTCCCGCGCGGGGCTTCCCCCAGTCCCGGCGACCTCGCCGAGGCCGCCCGCCTGCTGGGGATATATGGTAAAGGAAAGACACCCCTCGAGGTCGCCGATATTGTGGTCTACGACGGCGGGGAGCTGCCCGGGGATGACGGTGGCGGGCAGGCGGCGGGAGGCGCCTGACGGCGGCGGGAAAACACGCACGGGGCCCATTTCCCGTACATGTGATATATTGCACAAGATATATAACTGTACTATAATGGCGGCGCGCGGGAAGGGAGCAGGCGCGCAACCGCTTGCGCCGGTCCGCCGCATAAATTAACGTATCGTTTAGACGGCCCGCGGCGGCACGGGAGGCGATCGGGGCGTTGGGGGCTGTAAAGGTTTGACGAGACAGACTGCGGCGAGAGGTGAGCATGGAGGAGAGATACGACTTCGCCCGCCTGGAGGAGAAGTGGGTGAAGCGCTGGGAGGAAAGCGACCTCTACGGCGCCGTGGAGGAGCCGGGAAGGGAGAAGAAGTATGTCCTGGTGATGTTCCCCTACCCCTCCGGTCCGGCGCACATGGGCCACGTGGCCAACTACAACCTCGGCGACGTGCTTGCGCGTTACCTGCGCCGGTGCGGCGTCAACGTCCTTCATCCCATGGGCTGGGACGGTTTCGGGCTTCCCGCGGAGAACGCCGCCATCCGCTCGGGCGTCCATCCCGCCAGGTACACCTGGGACAACATCGCCCTCCTCAAGGAGGGCCTGCGGCGCCTCGGCTATTCCTACGACTGGGACCGCGAGCTGGCCACCTGTGACCCGGAATACTACCGCTGGACGCAGTGGTTTTTCCTGAAGTTCTACGAGAAGGGGTTGGCCTACAAGGCGCTGGCCTGGGCCAACTGGTGCCCGAGCTGCCGCACCGTGCTTGCCAACGAACAGGTGGTATCCGGGCGCTGCGAGCGTTGCGACACCCTGGTGGAGCAGAAGGCCCTCTCGCAGTGGTTCTTCCGCATCACGGAGTACGCGGAGCGGCTCCTGGCCGACATGGAGCAGCTCTCGGGCTGGCCGGAGAACGTGCTCGCCATGCAGCGCAACTGGATCGGGCGTTCCGAGGGATGCGAGGTGGTCTTCCGCCTGAAGGAAAGCGGCCGGGAGATACCCATCTTCACCACCAGGCCCGACACGCTGTGGGGGGTCACCTTCTTTTTGCTGGCGCCGGAGCATCCCCTGGTGGACGAGCTCACGCGGGGGACTCCCTACGAGGCGGAGGTGGCCGCCTTCCGCGAGAGGCTGCGCGGCGTCTCCGCCATCGAGCGCACCTCCCTGGAGAGCGAGAAGGACGGCGTCTTCATCGGGGCGCACGTCGTCAACCCCGTGAACGGGGAGGAGGTGCCCGTGTGGACCGCCAATTTCGTGCTCATGGAATACGGGACGGGAGCGGTGATGGCGGTGCCCGCCCACGACCAGAGGGACTTCGAGTTCGCGCGCAAGTACGGCCTTCCCGTCCGCGTGGTCATCCAGCCTCCGGGAGGGGAGCTGCATCCCGACGAGATGGAGGAGGCCTACGTGGATCCCGGCACCATGGTGAACTCCGGCCCCTTCGAGGGGTGGGACAGCGAGGAAGGCAGGGTGCGCGGGGTGCCCGATCTCCTGGAGGAAAAGGGATGGGGGAGAAGGACCGTGAACTACCGGCTGCGCGACTGGCTCATCTCGCGCCAGCGCTACTGGGGGGTCCCCATCCCCATCGTCTACTGCGGGCGCTGCGGCACGGTCCCCGTGCCCGAGGAGGACCTTCCCGTGCTCCTGCCGGAGGACGTGCAGTTCATCTTCGAGGGCCCCTCTCCACTCGAGCGCTCGCAGGAGTTCAGGAACACCGTCTGTCCTCGCTGCGGGGGAGCCGCGGAGAGGGAGACGGACACCATGGATACCTTTGTCGATTCCTCCTGGTACTATATCCGTTACGCGAGCCCGCGGGAGAAAGAACGGCCCTTCGACCCCGAGGCGGTGCGCTACTGGCTGCCCGTCGACCAGTACATCGGGGGCGTGGAGCACGCCATCATGCACTTGCTCTACTCGCGCTTCTTCACCAAGGTCCTCAAGGACCTGGGGCTGGTGGATTTCGACGAGCCCTTCAGCAACCTGCTGTGCCAGGGCATGGTGGTCCTGGGCGGGGCCAAGATGAGCAAGTCCAAGGGCAACGTGATCACCCCGGAGGAGTTCATCGAGAAGTACGGCGCGGACACCCTGCGGCTCTTCATCCTCTTCCTGGGTCCCCCCGAGGCGGACAAGGAATGGAGCGATGCGGGGATCGAGGGAGCCCATCGCTTCCTGCACCGCGTCTGGAGGCTGGTGTATCGTTACCTTGACGTGCTCACCTTCAAGACGCAGCCCGTCCCGGAGGATGCCCAGGTGCTCAAGCGCCTCTCCCACCTCACCCACCGCACCATCAAGAAGGTCACCGAGGACATAGAGCGCTTCGCCTTCAACACGGCAATAGCCGCCATCATGGAGTTCACCAACGGCCTCTACAGGGAGATAGAGGAATCACCCGACGCCTTCAACACCTTCGAGGGTCACGAGGCCATCCGCTCCCTGGTGCTGCTCCTGGCGCCCTTCGCCCCCTTCATCGCCGAGGAGCTCTGGCAGGAACTGGGAGGGGAGTTCAGCGTGCACACGCAACCGTGGCCGGAGTACGATCCCCGGCTGGCCAGGTCCGAGCGCATCACGCTGGTGGCCCAGGTGGACGGGAAGGTGAGGGACCGCATCGAGGTGGACGCGGACATGCCCAGCGAGGAGATGAAACGCGTCGCCCTGGCCTCCATGCGGGTTCAGAGCCACCTCGAGGGCAGGCAGGTCACCAAGATCATCGTCGTCCCCGGGAAGCTGGTGAACATCGTCACCGGCTGAGGGTTCACCCATTTTCCGCAGACCGTATCGAAAGCACTTCAGAGCATGCTGGAGAAGATCGCAGATCTCCTTGACAGGCTGTCCGCGCTGCCCCACTGGCAGCTCGCCTTCATCGCCGTGCTGGCGGTGGGCGTGCTGGCGGGGGGCTTTTTCCTCCTGCGCCCCGCGCCGCGGCCACGTGGCGAGCTGCACGTGGCGGGGGAGGAAGCGGCCGCGGAACCCCGCGTCCTGACCGTGCACGTGGCGGGGGCAGTGGCACGGCCGGGCGTGGTGCGGCTGCAGGAAGGGGCCCGGGTGCTGGATGCCGTGGAGGGGGCGGGAGGGCCGCTCCCGGAAGCCGACCTCGACGCGCTGAACCTCGCCCAACCGGTGCAGGACGGCCAGAAGATAAGCGTTCCCCGCAAGGGAGAGAACGGGGGGTCGACCCAGGGCGAGGGAGGCAAGTCGAGCGGCAAGGTGAACATCAACACGGCGGACGCGGACGAGCTGGAAAAACTTCCCGGCATCGGCCCGACCCTGGCGGAGCGCATAGTCTCCTACCGCGAGAACAACGGCGGTTTCAGGAGCGTCGAGGACTTGAAGAAGGTATCGGGCATCGGCGAAAAGAAATTCGCCGAGCTCAGGGACCTGGTGGAGATCTAGGAGGGAAGCGCGCGGGCGCTTTCTCCGGCGGCGAGAGCGGCTTTTTCTTTTTACATGTGGCTGGGGAACGGGGGAGATGCGGGGGACGTGCACGCCTCGGGAACTTTTCTACCGCGCCAGGCTCCTGGTGCTCGCCTCCGCGCTCATACTGGGGGGAGCGGTGGGCAATGCGGGCGGCATTGACTTCATCTGGATATTATTACCATCCGTTATTATGCTCCTCCTGGCCGCGGTGGCGCGGCTGCATGGCAAGACCCTTTGTTTCCTCCTCCTCGCGCTCCTCCTGGTGCACGTGGGGGTGGCGGTAGGGTTCCGCGACCGCTCGAGGCTGGACGGCAGGCGCGGGAAATCGGGTTACGTCACCCTGACCGGGCACGTTGAGGTGGGCAATCGTGGTTCCTCCAGCGGAGAGGTCATGGTGCTGCGGGTGGAGGAAAGCGGGGAAAGCGCCCTCGCCCGCGAGGGGGAGCGCTACCTCTTTCACCTCCCGGATCAGGGTGCGGAGGCGCCGCGCTGGGGAGACGTGGTGGAGGCGCATGGCTACCTGAGGATCTTCGACACCGTCAGTGGAGGGATATCGGGGACCCTTTGGGCGCAGTCGGTGGAGCGCAGGGGAACGCGTGCGAGCCTACTCCTGCGCGCGGCCCTGGCCTTCCGGGGGCGGGTGGGGGAGGTAACGGTCTCCCTCCCGGAGGGGGAAGCCGCCCTGGCAAGGGGCATGGTGCTCGGGGACTACCACGGCCTCGGCTCGCGCGACCTCCTTTCCCTGCGCGCCTCGGGACTCATCCACGTCTGCGCCGCATCGGGCCTGCACGTGGGCATGCTGGTGGCGGGGCTTCTGTGGGCATGGAGGAAGCTCTCCGCCTCAAGGAGGGGCGCCTTCTTCCTTACCCTGCCCCTGCTACTGACCTATGCCCTGGCCACCGGCTTGTCCGTCCCCGTGTTGCGGGCTTCGCTTCTGGCACTCACGGCGGGGGCATCTTTTCTGCTGGGACGGGATTACGATTCTCTCTCCGCCATGGGGTCGGCCGCGCTTGTGCTTTTCCTGCGGGACTCCAACATCGCGACCTCCACCAGTTTCCAGCTCTCCTTCGCGGCCGCCCTGGGCGTGGTGCTTCTCTTCCGGCCCCTTGGAGGCTTGGTGGCATCGGGCGGATCCCCGCTTGCGGCGGTGTTGGCCACTACCCTGGCCGCGCAGCTCGCGGTGGCGCCGGTGTTGCTCCACTCCTTCGGTGAGGTGTCCCTCCTGGCCCCCTTGAGCAACCTCCTGGTGCTCCCCCTCCTCCCCCTCCTCATGGGCGCCTCGCTGCTCGGGACGCTGTTCTCCTGGTTATGGATGCCCCTGGCCCGCCTGTTGATGCTGGCGGCTTACCCCGTTGCCAGGTGGACCCTGCTGGTGGCGCGGGTCGTCGCCGGGCAGCGCTGGGCCATGGTGCGCCTGTTTTCCTTCAACGCGGCCTGGATGCTCCTCTATTATCCAGCGCTTCTCGCGGCTTTCCTGGCGGAGGGAAAGATCAGGCGTCGGGGACGGGTCCTGCTGGTGGCGCTGGTCTCGCTCGCCCTGTTCGCGGGGCTGCACCTGCATTTGCCCCTGCACGCCGCGGCCGGCGGCGCCAGCATAACCTTTTTCGACGTGGGACAGGGGGATTCCGCCCTGATCCAGGCGGAGTCGGGCGCCACCGTGCTGGTGGACGGTGGGAAGGACGAGTGGAGGCTGGAGCAGGAGTTGCGCGAGAGGGACATAAGGTACCTTGACGTCATCGCCGTGAGCCACCCGGAGGCCGATCACGCGGGCGGGCTGGGCGCGGCGTTCAAGGTGTGCGGCGTGGGTCTGGTCCTGCACCCGCCCCTCGCGGATGGCGAGGCGGCGGAGGCGGGATTCCTTGCCCGGGCGGAGGAGATGGGGGTGCCCACGCGCCCCATGTCGGAGGGCATGGTCCTCGAGCTGGCGGAGGTGAGGCTGGAGGCCATGGCACCGCCCTCTCCCCCGGACGCGGAAATTCCCCTCAACGACCGCTCGCTGGTGTTGAAGGTATCCCTTCCGGGACTGGAGGCGGTGATGCCCGGCGACGTGGAGGAGGCGGGAGAGGAGAACCTCATGCGCGGGAACCCTCCCGGGAGCTTATCCTGCGACCTGCTCAAGGTGCCGCATCACGGGGGCTACGCGGAGACGGGTGAGGAGTTCTTCCGCCTGCTGCGCCCCTCCGTTGCCGTCATCAGCGTGGGAGCCGACAACCCCTACGGCCATCCCGCCTCCGGGACGCTGCAGGCCCTGCGCCGCCTGGGGTGCGACGTTTATCGCACCGATGAGCGCGGTGATATAGTTATTCGTGTGGATGGGGAAGGAAGGGGATACTGGGTGGAGTGCGAGAGGGGACCCTGAGGGCGTTATGCCGGCCCGGGGCGTGGCCCCGTGGAGGCGACAATCGTAAGCGGCCGTTGCCGCGAAGGGAAGGCCCCGCTCAACTAAGGGGAAGCGGGCCCTGCCGGTGGGGGAGGAACCGGGGAAGGTCCTGTCGCGCGTGGCCGAAGGAGTGGCCCACGGGTTACTCCCGGGAATCGGTTACATGGAATTATATGGTAACTAACGGGAGAAAGCTTCATGGATAAGGGGAAGGCCCTGCTCATCTACGGCGACCAGGCCCTGCTGGTGGAGGAGGAGCTGAAGAAGGTACTCGCGCGCATCGGCAAGGAGGTAGACCCCGAGTTCAACCTCGATTTCTTCCGGGCCGGCGAGGACAGGCTCGAGGAAGCACTGCGCGCCGCCGAGACCCTGCCCTTCGCTTCCGGCTGGAGGTACGTGGTGGTGAAGGAGGCACAGAGGTTGACTCCCGCGGAGATCAAGAGCCTGGTCCGCTACCTCGAGGATCCACCCGAGAGCGCGACGCTCATCCTCGTGGGCGTGGGATTGAAAGACGGTTCCTCCCTGGTGAAAGAGGTGGGAAAGCGGGGCAGGGTGAGGAAGGCCTCCCTCTCGCGCAGGGAGATCCCCCTCTGGATCAAGGGCCGCTTCGAGGAGAGGGGATTGCGCGTGAACGGCAGGGCCCTTTCCTACCTGCTGGAATCGCTGGGGGAGGACCTGATGGCCATAGAGGCCGCGGTGGAGAAGATATCCCTGTTTCACGAGGGTCGCGGCATGGTGGAGCTGGACGAGGTGGTGTCCCTGGTCTCGCCCTCGGCGGAGAGGACCGTTTACGAGCTTGTGGACAGGGTGGCGGTGGGGGATGCCGACCAGGCCTTGAAGATCCTGCGCCGCCTACTGCAGCAGGGGGAGAGGGCGGGGAACGTGCTTTACGCCCTGGAAGCCCATTTCCTGCGCCTGTTGCTCTACAGGGCCCTGCGGGAGGAGGGACGCACAGACCAGGAGATAGCCTCACGAATGGACCTCACGGGCAGTCGCCAGTGGGTGATCGAAAGGAAACTACGCCCGCAGTCCGCCACCTTCGACGAGGAGCGTTTGCGCGAGGCGCTCACGCTGCTCATCGAGGCGGAGTACGACATGAAGACGGGCCGCCTGGGGGAGCAGGACGTCCTCCTGCGGGTCACCGCCTCGCTGTGCGGCATCCCCGCTTCCCGGCGCGGGGGCTGATCCCGCCCCGGGGAACATGGCCCTCGCTCGGGCCGGGATGACGCAGGGGGCTACCACCTTCACCGTTGAGGAGACCACGCTTGACCGGCAAACCGGCCCATGTTCCCACAAGCACGCTCCCGCGTCACGTAAGTCATCTGCGCAATGAAACGTGGACGCCATCTTCTCTCGTGGCGAGGAGCGAAGCGACGAAGCCATATCACGATAAAGAAAGCCGCTCATACCGGTGAAACCGCCGCGTGAACACACGCGCCCACCGTGTTACCTGCAAGGAAGCGGTCCATGTAACCGGGACATGGCGTTGACTTCCAGGAGGCCTGGGCGCGGAGAGGCCACCTGAGCGGTTTGATCGTGTGCCCCTCACCGGGTGGTCGATGAGCATGCGAGGTGGTAAAGGGCCAGGGTTTCCATTCAAAAAAAGAATATTAAGCCCATGCCCAGACCGACCACAGGAAAGACCCCGGGGAGACCACCCACCCCTTCCGCTCCCCGAGGGGGGACGTCCTGGCCCTCCTGGACCGGGCCGGGAACCCCACCCGGACCTACGCCTACTCCCCCTACGGGGAGACGGAGGAGGGATACGCAGAAGAAGGCACCCCCTTCCTCTTCCAGGACGACTACCTGGACCCCGGAACCTCCCTCTACCACATGCAGGCCCGCTGGTACGACCCGGCCTCCTCCTCCTTCCTCTCCCCCGACCCGGAGATGGGGGAGGCTTCCGACCCCCAGGCAAGGCTCCCCTACGCCTACTGCGGAGGAGACCCGGTGTACAACTCCGACCCGGAAGGAAAGACCCCCAGGGACCTCGCCCTGGCCATGCGTAACCCCGCCCTGGCCGGGATGATCATGAAGAACCGGGCCCTCATGCTCGCCATCCTCTTGAAGCCCGGCAGCGGAAGGAAAGGCTCCTTTCTGGGCGGCCTCCTCGGCAACAGGAGAAGGGCGGAGGAGAAAGCGGCAAGATCCAATGGCGGTCCTCAAGCAAACAACATCGAAACGCAGTTTCTGCGGAATATCCCGGGACTTCCGGAAAGAATCTTGGGAAATGCCGAAAGACCCAGCCAGGAGAAAACAACCGGTATATGCAAGGACGAAAGGGGCATTGTATTTGTCACTTACTCCTCCGGCGACAAAACGGTAACAATTAATCTCGGAGATCCCTATGTGAAGGAAGGAATTGTAAATACACAATATAAATGGTACCAATACGCAACAGATATATTTAAGAGTATTTTCCGAAGCTACAGGGTATTTCCACTCGGCAGAAGATTTACTTACAGAGCCACGCTGATGTATGAAAGTGCAAGCAGCTCATTAAAGCTCGTTGTGGAAACCAGCACTGAGCCTGGAGGGGGATCCCACAGCCCCTATGGCAATGTGGAGGTGCTTCAGCATACGGATGTCGTAACCAGGGAAGGGAGAAGGTACGAAATGTCCCCCCTTGATCCCGGAACACGCATCGTACCACCTGGAGATATCAGCGGGCGGGCCAATTACCATTCCTATATCATAGAAGTGACACCCGAAGATATGCCCTTCCGCATCTATTCATACAACTTGTATTCTTGGGATCAAGGTATAAATTTTAAGGGAACAGCTGGTTTGGAAGAGATAGGATACGAAGTTCTGCCCAGGGGGTAATGGGAACGTAAGCACATATTTCTGTAGAGAAGAAAGCAGAAGAGCATCCAGATTCTGGTACGTTCTTGAAAACGCACAAGGCACTATTGCCTGAAAGTTACAGCAAAGCCTGATGAGGCAATACAAACTTGGCATAATATTTTAACAAGGGAGGTTGCCATGAAAGAAGATGCAAATGCATGGTTCCGGTCAACCCGTGATTCCTTAAGAAGCAAGAAGGGGCTTGCGATGACGGCAATGGGGGTCCTTTTAATAATTATCGGGGCGGTGATTCCAATAGAATATGATTTCTATGGCCAACCGCGCAGTTTCTTGAACAATGCGAAAGCCCTTTTTATCCTTGTGGCAATATTGCTTTTTCTCGTGGTTCTCTCTGCTTTGTCCTTATACATGCAGAATGTAAGGATTTCGAAATACTTTGCCCTAGGCTTCTTGTTCCTCTCAATCCTTCTTGCGATTGCTGGCACTGTTGAAACGGTGGCCTGGACTGCAGGGGTTATCGATAAGACAATTGATACCGGATTAGGGCTTTATTTCATGTATATTGGTACGCTAGCAATTCTTGCTGGATCGGTAGCGGTTTTCCGAGAGTCTAGAAAGCTGCCTGAATCCGCATGAGATATTTATATTTGGCCAGCCACCCTTTCTTGCAAGATACAGGGAGATAGGCATGATCTCTTTACTGCTCATTTGCATGAATATGGAAGCCCCCATGCGGCCTCGGTGAACAGCCTCGACGGGTCCGCCTACTACGTCAACCGCCATATCTACGACGAGCTGGGGCGCCTTGCGGAGACGGAGTACGCTATCCCCGCGGCTTCCTACGACCCGGGCACCTATGACCGGGGATGCAACCTGGGCATGAAGGAGGTGCGCTACGAGGACTACAACCTCCTGGGGCAGCCCACGCGCATAATCGAGTACCTGAAGGACGGAGGCGTCTACAGGGTGGCCAAGGTCACCGAGAGGGCCTTCTCCCCCCAAGGGGACCTGGCCTCCGAGACGGTCAGAGATGGGGCAGACGTGATCTGCTCCCTTGTCACCTACGAATACGATCCCCAGGGCAGGATGACCCTCGAGCGTAAGTGGCGCAATGATGCGGAGGCCCAGGAGCGAAGGCTCTCCTACGTGAACGAGGGGATATCCCGCTTCAAGCCCGCATGCGAATACCTCTCCCACCACCGGGAGGGAAGCACCGTCTACTACGAGAAAAGGACCACCACCTTCTTCTACGACGGGCAGACGGCGGCGGAGACCTCGGCCGAGCTGGGCCACTTCTCCGGGAGCGGCTTCGTCGTGGACGACTCCTCGCAGAAGCTCACCGTTTCCTATTCCTACCACGGGGGAGGAACCCAGGCGGGGAGGCTCCACGAGAAGGTGACCACGGGCCCCAGGGAGCTGGGAGAGGGAGGCGCCCTCATCTCGGGCGAGCTGGAGCGCCGCCGCTACGCCTGGAACCTGAACGGCCTGCCGGCATACGAGTGCCTGGTGGTGGGAGGCGCCGAGGTGAACAAGAGCGTCTACGGCTACGACTCCCTCTTCCGCGAGACAGCCCGCTTCGAGCAGGTGACCTACGCCCGGGGAGACGGGACCCTGGAGACGCGCCAGGTGGTGACCAAGTACGCCTATGACCCCTCCGGCAACCGCACCCTGGAAAGGCCCCCCGGCTCCGGCCCCGGAACCCGCAGGGAATACGACCTTGCGGGAAGGGTGGTGAAGGAGACTGACCCCTCGGGCGCGGTGAAGCGCTACTCCTACGACCTTGCCGGGAACCTCACCGGCGAGATAGTGGAGAAATGGGAGGGCGGGGAGATCGTGACCACCCACGCCTACGACGCCCTCTCCCGCGAGGTTATGGTCACCCGCCCCAACCCGGACGACCCCTCCTCGCCCATCCTCACCTCCTACTCCTACGGGGCCAACGCCAAGCGTGCCGAGACCTACGAGGAGAAGAACCCCTCCCTGAAAAAGGCCGTGGACTACCTCTACGACCCCCTGGGAAGGCTCCTCTCGGAGAAGAGGCATTACGAGGGCGGGGTGGCGGAGACCCTCCGCGCCTACGACCGCTGCGGCAACGAGGTCTCCCTGAGGGAGCCCGACACGGCGGAGAAGGTGAAGGAGTACGACCTGGCGGGGAGGCTGCTCAAGGTCACCGCGAGGGGCGTGGACCTGGGGGAGAGGGACGGGCAGGGAGAGCCCATGCTGCGCGACCTCACCCTGGAGGAATACGCCTACGACCCCGCGGGGAGGAAGGCCTCCTCCCGCGCCCCATATGGCTCGGGGGCATCCTGGGAGGGCACCCTCACCACCTACGCCTACGACGGCCTTTCCCGGGAGCTGCGGGTTACGCAGGAGCTGGAGGGCGAAAACGCCGTCACCTCCCACGCCTGGGAATACGAGGTGGTGGGGGCGGGGGCGGCCGTCTCCCACGCCGTCGTCTCCCCCGAGGGCCTTCTGACCGAGATGCTCATCGACCAGCGGGGAAGGGAGATAAAAAGGACCCTGCGCCCCGAGGGCTACCCCGCCCGCGAGATCTGGACCGCCATCGGCGAGTACGGGGAGGCGGACGGCGACAACCTGAGGGTGGAGACCTCCCACGGTCCCGCCCCGGACGCCTGGACCAGGAGGGAATACGACGCCGCGGGGAGGGTGGCGCGCGTAAGCGACGCCGCGGGAGGGGAGGCCGCCAGGACCTACAACGAGCGGGGCCTCCTCACCCGCGAGACGGTCAGGGTGGACGAGGACACCACCGCCGTGACCTGCCACGCCTACGACGACCTGGCGCGCGAGACCATGACCTGCCGGGGCTACAACGGCCAGGGGAACCCCATGGAGCCCCGCTACTTCGCCTACGACATCTTCGGGAGAAAGGTCTCCGAGTGGGACGCCGCGAGCGCGGGCCGCCCCGCCGCCTTCTCCTACGACCTCCTGGACCACCTCACGGCGGAGGCCCGGCCCATAGACGGGGACACCGTCCTCGTCAAGAACTACAAAAGGGACCGGGCGGGAAGGATGCTCTCCCTCTCCCTGGCCACGGATACCACCCCGGTCAGGGAGATCACCTACTCGGGCCTGGGCCACCCCCTCGCCGTCGTCTCCCACCCCGGCCCCGCGGAGGACATCACCGTCACCTACGCCTGGGACGCCGCGGGGAGGATGACCAGGGAGACCGACGGGGCGGGCAACGCCTGGACCTACGCCTACAACCGCCTGGGCCTGCTCGCCGAGTCCCGCGACCCCCTCTACGACGAGGAAACCCACCCCTACGCCGCCAGGATGGCCTACGACCGGGAGGGGAGGATGACCGCGAGCGTGGTCTCCGACGGGGCGACCGCCCCGGACATCGTCTCCTCCCTCTCCCTCACCTGGCTCCCCACCGGGGAGGTGGACACCCGCTCCTTCTCGGACGGGGCGGGGGGATACGCGCAGGAGGACTACGAATACGACGACTACGGCAGGCTCACCTCCGTCTCCTGCCCCTCCGGGGTCACCCTCTCCTACTCCGACTACGACCCCTGCTCCCGCCCCCGCGCCCTCACCTTCGCCATGGGCGGAAAGACCTACTCGCAGACCCTCTCCTACACCGAGGGAGGGGCGCTCTCCTCCGTTACCCTGCCCGCGGGCACCACCTCCTACGGCTACGACGACCAGGGACGCCTGGCCCACGCCGAGGGCCCGCAGGGCTCCTTCTACCGCTTCCACTACGACTGCCGCGGCCTGCTCCAGGCCCTCTCCCTCCCGGGGGAGGCGGGGGAGATGGCCTGGACCTACACCCTGGACGGGAGGCCCTCCTCCGTGTCCCTGACCCCGCGGGGGGAGGCCTCCCCCTCCGCCTCCCTCTCCTACTCCTACGACGCATACGGTAAAGTGGTGACCATGACGAGGCACATGGAGACCGCCGACCCCGCCTCGGGGACCTACGCCTACGCCTACGACCGCCTGGGCAGGCTCACGGGGGCGGATGGCCCCTCCGCCATGCCCGACTATTCCTACGCCTACGACCCCCGGGGGCCGCTGTCGCGAAAGACCGAGACCCCGCCGGCGGGGGACCCCGTCGTGACCGCCTACGCCTACGACGCCGCGGGAAGGCTCTCCTTCGAATACCGTCCCTCGGACCCGGCCGCCCACCTCACCGACTACTCCTGGGACCCCGCGGGGAGGATGGTCTCGGCCTCGGGCGAGCGCGGCATCTCCTCCCTTGCCTGGGACGGCCTCTCCCGCCTGGTCTCCGCCGCCACCCCCGGGGACGGGGGCACGGAGAGGGTCTCCTCCTACGCCTACGACCACCTGGGAAGGATGCTCGCAAGGGAGGAGAGGGAAGACGGCGCCTCCTCCTCCACCCTCCTTCTGCCCTTCGCCCTCACCCGGGAGACCGCGGCCCTCTACGACCCGGAGGGGGAGGGACCCGGCGCCCTCCTCTTCTCCTTCCTCTCCGGCCCCTCCGGCACCCGCCTTGCCCAGACCGACCACAGGAAAGACCCCGGGGAGACCACCCACCCCTTCCGCTCCCCCCGCGGGGACGTCCTGGCCCTCCTGGACCGGGACGGGAACCCCACCCGGACCTACGCCTACTCCCCCTACGGGGAGACGGAGGAGGGATACTCAGAAGAAGGCACCCCCTTCCTCTTCCAGGACGACTACCTGGACCCTGAGACCTCCCTCTACCACATGCAGGCCCGCTGGTACGACCCCTGCTCCTCCTCCTTCCTCTCCCCCGACCCGGAGATGGGGGAGGCTTCCGACCCCCAGGCAAGGCTCCCCTACGCCTACTGCGCGGGAGACCCGGTATACAACTCCGACCCCTCGGGCAGGAGGCTCATCGAGGGCGAGGACGAGTCGGGCAGGATGATCACCTGGGCACCCACCTCGTTCCTGCGGAAATATACCGCCGGGCGCGGGGAGACCATGAGCGGTTACTACAGAAGGAAGACGCAGGAGCGCAACATAAGGAAAGCCCTAGCAAAGGCCACAGCCGCCCTGACAGGACTCGCCCGGCCTTCCGATCTCTCCGAGCAGACAATCGCCGGCCTCACGGCGGCGGGGATAGACCCCTTGTCGTTCAAGAGGCACATGTTCTCCCAACTGCAGGAAGCCGTGGAAGACGGTCGCCTTGGCAAGGTACATAGCATGGTCATCGACATGGGGGAATCCCACCTCTTCACCGAGCAGGACCTGAGGTACTTCCTCTCCCGCACGAACATGAACCGGGCCATGCAGGAGGCCTACGTGCAGGTCTTCCACGAGGCCGAACAAGGGGCCTTCGATACCCCATACCTGGATTTCGTAGGTGCTTGGCGGTCAGGCAGGCTATCGCTCAACCTGACCGCTAACCTCGGATTTGTGGAATTCAACATCAACATATCACATAGAGGTTGGGATACTGACATGGCATGGTGCGCCAGCGTTCCAGGTGCATCCTTTACGGCCTCGTATGATCCATATCCTGAGAAGAAGATCATAAGGGCGCAAAGTATGCATGCCGGATATTTCGCGGGCGGAGGTGTGGAATTCGTTACCTACGAAGATGGATGCACGGGTATCATCGTGAGCGGTGGAGCAACATGGGGATTTGATCTTGGATGGCGTGGAAATCCTAGACATCTTGATGAGTTAGAGAGATAATATCGTCAACCCGCAATATTTAATGATAAGGTGGTGCTATAAAGCATGCAGAAGGTCAAGATCGAGAGCGAGGAAGCTAAGCTCAGGGAATATGTATCTATACAGTTGAAGGACACATCCATAATATTAAGTCAAGGATATGCTACTTTGATGGGTTGGCGAGGGCCAAAACGCTGTTTTGTTTGCATCACTAATTCGCAGATTATTATTCTTTGGCTGGCAAAACGTTATAGCGAATACCAGGAAATGGATTATATAGATTATGAAGACATTGTTGCCGTGCGGTATAAGCTTGGCCTAATTATTCCTTTGATCGTATCGAAGATTTATAACCAAAAACCTTTTACGCCGCGACTGCGCATTTGCACAACTGATGGGAACCGACTATCATTTGCATTTGATAATCAGGATATTGCAAAGAAAATATATACAGAGCTTAGGGGAAGAATATCGAATTCATAGGGAACGGATTAAGGCACAAGGAGATGAGCACAGCAAAGCCCCCTCTTCTCCGGAGCTTTCTGGGAGCTACGCCTACGACCGCCTGGGCAGGCTCACGGGGGCGGATGGCCCCTCCGCCATGCCCGACTATTCCTACGCCTACGACCCCCGGGGGCCGCTGTCGCGAAAGACCGAGACCCCGCCGGCGGGGGACCCCGTCGTGACCGCCTACGCCTACGACGCCGCGGGAAGGCTCTCCTTCGAATACCGTCCCTCGGACCCGGCCGCCCACCTCACCGACTACTCCTGGGACCCCGCGGGGAGGATGGTCTCGGCCTCGGGCGAGCGCGGCATCTCCTCCCTTGCCTGGGACGGCCTCTCCCGCCTGGTCTCCGCCGCCACCCCCGGGGACGGGGGCACGGAGAGGGTCTCCTCCTACGCCTACGACCACCTGGGAAGGATGCTCGCAAGGGAGGAGAGGGAAGACGGCGCCTCCTCCTCCACCCTCCTTCTGCCCTTCGCCCTCACCCGGGAGACCGCGGCCCTCTACGACCCGGAGGGGGAGGGACCCGGCGCCCTCCTCTTCTCCTTCCTCTCCGGCCCCTCCGGCACCCGCCTTGCCCAGACCGACCACAGGAAAGACCCCGGGGAGACCACCCACCCCTTCCGCTCCCCCCGCGGGGACGTCCTGGCCCTCCTGGACCGGGACGGGAACCCCACCCGGACCTACGCCTACTCCCCCTACGGGGAGACGGAGGAGGGATACTCAGAAGAAGGCACCCCCTTCCTCTTCCAGGACGACTACCTGGACCCTGAGACCTCCCTCTACCACATGCAGGCCCGCTGGTACGACCCCTGCTCCTCCTCCTTCCTCTCCCCCGACCCGGAGATGGGGGAGGCGCAGGACCCCCAGGCAAGGCTCCCCTACGCCTACTGCGCGGGAGACCCGGTGTACAACTCCGACCCCTCTGGCAGGACCTACATGGGGGACGAGGATGATGAGATCAACAAGACCCCCCTGGGAAGGCTCGCCGCGCTCCTGGGATACTCTTCAGTTGCCGCCATGCTCATGGGCCAAAGCGAAGGCAACAAGCGCCCGCTGGCACAGGCCGTACGCGAGAAGATAAACAAGATAAAAGCTGAAAAGAGAGCGGGAAAGAGCGCTGCTGCCCCCAACCCGGAAGGGACGTATATTGGTCCGCGCGAGCGGACGATATTTGAACCCGATTACGATCGGTATTTCTGGCATGATCCCTGGTTCTTTGAAAACGAGCCGAAACATGAAAGTTACCCCAACACCTACACGGAATGGAAGTCGGTTCCCGTGAACACCTCCTCGCGAGACTGGAGGACATCACTCCGTCTCCTTTCGGCAATCGCTAAGGGCGTAGTCGCAGTATTTGCAGCGGGGGTAGGTCTTTACCAGGGTGCACTCGATGTGGGAGCTTCCGCCATCGAGGATGTCGGTTATGCCGTCACCTATTTCCAGCCGGTGGGCATCGCCTGGTGCCCCTATTTCTACGCGCCGAGGAGGGGTGGCATAAGTTCTTAGCCGAAATTACCCCAGACGCCGAAATAACTCATTACCCTATGGGCCCCAGCGATACCTATACCAAGGAACCCTTCAAACAATACCCGCGCGAAACCGACTATGCCTACGAATTGCCCCCCGGGACGCGTATCATCGTCTACCAGGGCCTGGAGGATTTCCTAAACCCCTACGGCAACCCTAAGAATGTTGTCGCCTATGCCTATCCGCCAAGCTTCACCCCGGACGAAACAGGGGTGCAGGAGAAGATGTCACAGAACCCCAGTTTCATCGTACAGCCCGATGGCTCGCTGTTGAGGGTAAACTGATCAATAACGGAGGTTGATAAGATGAGAATAAAGTGGCATAAAAGGGGAATCCCTGTCCTCTTGGCGATAGTTATGGTTATTTTACCCATGGCGCTAATGAATAGTTGCTCCAAGCATCAGGATTTAAGCAATGAGGCTCAAGTATCAACAGAGGATATATTGTTAAAATGCGTTGATGCCATGAGAGAAAAGAAGAGTATGAAAATCATTAGTGAACAATGGTTCAGAAGTAATGGAGATATAGGTATTCAGAAGAAATCAGAAGTATATAGGACCTTTCCAGAAACCAGCCATACTGTCTACGAGCATGAGGGGCCAATCTACCCCGATGATATTGTTGAGGTATGGCGCTTCGGGAAAGAGAAATATGTGCGTTATGGTGACGAAAGGATCGAAACTTCAATAGCAGAAGACAATGACATTTTCCCCGAGCTGAAACTATTAGAGATGGCCCAAGAAGCAGAATTTGAAAGAGTAGAAAACTTAGAAGGTGTAAATTGCTATGTAATTAACGCTAAAATGCCCCATGATTTAGTGGATGTTCGCAACGGTTATCTGCTCGCAAAATTCTATATTGATGAAAGAGACTATCTCCTAAGGAGATTGATAGTGGAAGACTACCCGATTAGATATTTTGACCAAGCCTATGATGACAGCTATGTGCAGTATTTGGACATATCGTATTCGGAATACGATCGCAGATTTGAGATAGTGCCACCCAAATGAGCGCCTTGTATTCTAGCTTTTCCAAAGAGCAAAGTGTTGCTGCTACTCGTACTACCCCTGCTCCCGCCCCCTCACCCTCCCCCTTGCTCCCGCGGGGGAGGGGACGCCCACCTCCTCCCTCTCCCACTCCTGCGACCCTTATGGCAGAATAGAGTCCATGGAAAGGGAGAGGGGAGGGAAGGATAGGGCTTCGGTCACCCGCGTCCACGTTCAAGGGGACTGGATGGTAGAACGTTGCCCCTTCATCTCCGACCCCTCCGGCACCCGCCTTGCCCAGACCGACCACACGAAAGACCCCGGGGAGAGAACCCACCCCTTCCGCTCCCCCCGCGGGGACGTCCTGGCCCTCCTGGACCGGGACGGGAACCCCACCCGGACCTACGCCTACTCCCCCTACGGGGAGACGGAGGAGGGATACGCGGAAGAAGGCACCCCCTTCCTCTTCCAGGACGACTACCTGGACCCCGGAACCTCCCTCTACCACATGCAGGCCCGCTGGTACGACCCGGCCTCCTCCTCCTTCCTCTCCCCCGACCCGGAGATGGGGGAGGCTTCCGACCCCCAGGCAAGGCTCCCCTACGCCTACTGCGGAGGAGACCCGGTGTACAACTCCGACCCGGAAGGAAAGACCCCCAGGGACCTCGCCCTGGCCATGCGTAACCCCGCCCTGGCCGGGATGATCATGAAGAACCGGGCCCTCATGCTCGCCATCCTCTTGAAGCCCGGCAGCGGAAGGAAAGGCTCCTTTCTGGGCGGCCTCCTCGGCAACAGGAGAAGGGCGGAGGAGAAAGCGGAGAGGTCCGGTTGGCCCCTGATAGATGTGAAGCCTCGCACGCAGGAACAACTAAACGCCCCCTTCATACCCAACGAGATAGCGGGAAGGTTCGGAAAAGCGGAGTTGTCTTTCATATGGATGTGGGCACTGGGCACGGGAAGGGGAGAAAGGCTGGACCCCTTCCTCAAGCTTCTTGGGGTTGAAAAGGAGGGGGGAGAGACCATACCCGAGTTCCTCGCAAACATCGCCGGCGGCAAGGGGACATTCCTGAATAGAGTGCGAGTCAATTTCACCATGCTTTCCTTTCAGGAGAAGATCCTTGTCAGCTCCTTTTACAACCCGATGACCCAGGAGCTGGACATAGAGAAGTTCGGGGCCATAACCGAGTTCTGCATGATGCGGGAGGTATACGACATAAAGCAACTTACCGAGGAATCCTGGGCGGGTAGAACACCTGTTTTGGGTTGGCTGTTCCGTAAAGCCATGACTCCCGCAAGGTGGGTAGAGTCCACCCTGACCCACCGGGCCGTGAACATCACCTACGGGCCCACCACTCTGCGCAAGATGATGCAAGCAGCACAACTCCTGAACTATGCGGTGGTGGAAAAAGATAGGTGGGAGGAAGCAGCCGCACAAATAAGCACGCTTGGAGACTCCCCCAGTACAGGCGGAGTGCTTTTCAACGACCCCGTGTATCGACGTTTTGAAAATACTGTGCTCAGTGTTACCGCCGATTGGGCATCTGAACTCTTTAAGGTGTTCTATAAAGAGGGCAAGTTGGACTGATTGAGATAAGGGGTGATCTGATGATGTCTTATATGAATAGGGATAGAAGGTTTATTGCAATCATCCTTATGTTCATCCTTGCTTATTCCTGTACGGCGATGGCGGCATGCGGGGGATTAGGAAAGAAATCTTCCGGCTATACATGGGAAAAGGTGCTTGAAAACCAGGGGTTAAGCCTCGTTGATATATCGATTCTTGACGAAAGCAATATCTGGGCCATCGATTGGGTGGATGAGGTAAATGGCTTATTTTCAAAAGCACCATTCTTTAATGGCAAAGGGTGGGATAAACAGTATTCATTTGAAGGTTCAATGTTAACCGATATATATATCTGTGACGTGCCCAACATTTGGGCTGTAGGAAGCTACAAGTTAGAAGAAGGCTTATACCCAGGAAGGATATTTTCTTATGACGGGCAATGTTGGCAGATGAGATTTGAAACTCAAGATAAATCAGGGCTGATAAGCGTAATCGTCTTAGATGAGAATCACGTTTGGGCGGCCGGAAAAGGCATCTATTTCTTCAATGGGTCGGAGTGGTCAAAGCAGTTTGAGTCAGCCGAGCGGCTTCAAAGCATTTATGCCCTGGATGCTGACGACGCTTGGGCGGTCAGCGAAAGCGGGATGATCTATCACTTCGACGGTTCCTCCTGGAGCGAACAGCAGAGGCTGCATTTCCCCAATGAGAGATTCTTTATATCCCACGCACGGATGCATGCGCTTGATGAAAGTCACGCATGGGCAGCCCTCTACGACACGGAATCGGAGATAACCAGGATATTCTTCTTCGACGGCTCGTCCTGGGAGGAGCAGCTGGAACTGCCCAGGACCATGGTGGTCACGGGGATACATGCGCTGGACGAAAAACATGTCTGGGCGAGCTGCGGCAACGCCTTTGGCAAGCAATGCCCCATCCTCTTCTTCGATGGAAGGGAGTGGAGCATACAGGAAGAGTGCGACGAGTCCCTGATAGGAATAAAAGCATTAAGCGAGGATGAGATTCTTGCCGTGGGGGAAAGCGGAAGCATCTACAAGGGCAGGAAGGATTAAGGCCGTCAATGCTCATCACGGCAGGAAAGCAAAATGGGCATCCCAATCCTGCGACCCCTGTGGCAGGATAGAGTCCATGGAAAGAGAGTGGGGAGGGAAGGACAGGGCTTCGGTCGCCCGCGTTCACGTTCAGAGGGGACTGGATGGTAGAACGCCGCCCCTTCCTCTCCGACCCCTCCGGCACCCGCCTTGCCCAGACCGACCACACGAAAGACCCCGCGGAGACCACCCACCCCTTCCGCTCCCCCCGCGGGGACGTCCTGGCCCTCCTGGACCGGGCCGGGAACCCCACCCGGGCCTACGCCTACTCCCCCTACGGGGAGACGGAGGAGGGATACTCAGAAGAAGGCACCCCCTTCCTCTTCCAGGACGACTACCTGGACCCCGCCACCTCCCTCTACAACATGCAGGCCCGCTGGTACGACCCCTGCTCCTCCTCCTTCCTCTCCCCCGACCCGGAGATGGGGGAGGCGCAGGACCCCCAGGCAAGGCTCCCCTACGCCTACTGCGGAGGAGACCCGGTGTACAACTCCGACCCCTCTGGCAGGACCTACATGGGGGACGAGGGCTGGCTGGCCCAGGGGTATTCCCCCGAGATCGCCCTGGGCCTGGCCGTAACCGGCATGCCCATCCCCCTCAAGATAAACATGGACCAGGACATGGCGATAACCTTCTCCGTGAAGAACGGCAGAAAAGCCCGGGCAAAGGCGCAGAGGTCCTCTCAGCCCCCCTCCCCGCGTTACGGCTGGCAGGAGCTTTCCCGCCTCAACCCGGGATATATGCTGATCACCTACGCCTTCGACAGGCTGGGCAGAGCGAATAAGAGACACGGGCATTGACATGACGTAAGCTCGCATATCCATGGCTGGGGCTTGACATGAGGACATAAATATGCATTATAATGCAATATAATGTAGATGGGAGTGATAATCGTGAAAGTAGGAATCATAGGCGCATCCGGGTATACAGGCGCTGAATTGATGCGCATCCTCTTCATGCACCCGCATATCGAGATTGCTTACATAACAGCGCATACTTATGCAGAGAATAAGGTAGCTGACCTTTATCCCCACCTGCATCCCCTGGGCGGCCTCGACTTCCAGGAGTTCGACGCCGCCAAGGCGCTGGAGGCGGCCGACCTCCATTTCGTGGCGCTTCCGCACGGGAAGGCCATGGAAGTGGTCCCTTCCCTTCTGGAGGGAGGCGCAAGGGTGGTGGACCTCTCGGCGGACTACCGCCTGAGGGATCCCGGGCTCTACGAATCATGGTACGGGATCGCCCACACCTCGCCGAGCCTTCTCGCGGAGGCGGTCTACGGACTGCCGGAGCTGGCCGCTGACAAGATAGCGGGTGCGAGCCTGGTCGCCGTTCCGGGCTGCTACCCCACTGCCGCCCTCCTGGCGCTGGCGCCACTGGTCGCACGGGGATACGACCTGGAAGGGGCGGTCATCGACGCCAAGTCAGGGGTTTCCGGCGCCGGCAGGACCCTCTCTCTCGCCGCGCATTTCGCCCAGGCGGAGGGAAGCGTGAAGCCTTACGGCGTGGGCTCCCACCGCCATATGCCGGAGATCGAGAACGTGTTGGGCGCCCTTGCCGGGAAAGAGGTGAAGGTGGTCTTCGTGCCCCATCTCGTGCCCATGAGCCGCGGCATCCTGGCCACGTGCTACGTGCGGACGGCGGGCGGCATCACGGAGCGGGAGGTGGAGGAGGCCTACCGGGAGTTCTACGGCGGTTCCCCGTTCGTCGTCTTGCTGGAGAGGGGCCGCTTTCCCGAGACCAAGTGCGTCGCGGGCAGCAATTACTGCCACCTGGGATGGCACCTGGACGAAGCGAGGATGACGCTGACCGTGGCCGCGGCCATCGACAACCTGGTGAAGGGGGCGTCCGGGCAGGCGGTGCAGTGCATGAACCTCATGCTGGGATACGAGGAGGCGACCGGGCTCGGGGCCCTGGGAATATTTCCCTGAGAGCTGTTTGGCGCGCCGAAGAGAGGCCCGGTGAATAAAGAGAGGCCCGGTGAAGAGAGTTGGTGACGGGAGCATGACCGTGGATCATCTTGAGCAGCAAGGCGGGGTGTGCGCACCGCAGGGCTTTCTGGCCGCTGGGGCGTCCTGCGGCCTGAAGGCGAGCGGCGACCTCGACCTGTGCCTAATCGTCTGCGAGGAACGTTGTCCCGCGGCGGGAGTCTTCACCCGCAACGCGTTCCGCGCGGCCCCCGTGCTGCTGACCATGAAGAACCTGGAGGACGGTTACCTGCAGGCGGTGGTGGCCAACAGCGGCAACGCCAATGCCTGGACGGGCGAACGCGGCCGCGAAGACGCCGCCCTCATGGCGGCCCTGGCGGCGGAATGCCTGGGCATCCCGGCGGAAGACGTTGCCGTGGCCTCCACGGGGGTGATCGGGAGTCACCTGGATATGGAAAAGATTAACAGAGGCATCCGGGCGGCGGCGTCCGGCCTGAAGCGCGATGGCAGCCACGAGGCGGCGAAGGCAATAATGACCACGGACAAGGGCCCCAAAGAGGCGGCGGTGAGCTTCGGCGGTTTCACGGTGGGGGGCATCGCCAAGGGGGCGGGAATGATCCGTCCCGAAATGGCCACCATGCTGGCCTTCCTGACGACCGATGCGAAGACATCCCCTCCGGAGCTCGCCGAGGGCCTGCGCAGGGCGGTGGACCGCACCTTCAACCGCATCACCGTGGACGGGTGCACCAGCACCAACGACATGGTGGTGGCCATGGCCAGCGGCAGGTCCGGGGTATCTCTGGGCGCGGAGGAGGTGGCGGAGGCGTTCCTGCCCGTTTGTTCTCGCCTCGCGCGCGCCATCGTCAGGGATGGAGAGGGGGCCACGCGCCTCATCGTGGTGCGCGTGCACGGGGCGCGCGACCTGGAGGAAGCGCTGCTGGCCGCCAGGGCGGTGTCGGAATCCCCCCTGGTGAAGACGGCGTTCTTCGGCCGTGATCCCAACTGGGGGCGCGTGGTGCAGGCGCTGGGAGCGGCCATACGCGACCTTGACGAGGCCGGTGTAAGGGTCCTCTTCGGCGGCCTGGAGGTTGCCGGGGGCGGACATCCCGTGCACGCGGACGAGGCAGGCTTGAAGAAGGTCATGTCGTCCGAGGAGGTGGAGCTGGACATTCACCTGGGCAGGGGGGATGCGGAGGAGGAGGTACTTACCTGCGACCTCGGTTACGAATACGTGAGGATAAACGCGGAGTACCACACCTGAGGCGGCAGTCGGCGGAAGAGGCGCACGAGGAAACGGGTGGTGAAAGGCGACCCAAAGGAGAAGGAGATGAAAGCGGCCAAGGAAAAGGCGAGGGTGCTCATGGAGGCGCTCCCCTACATCAAGGAATATTACGGCAAGACGGTGGTGGTGAAGTTCGGCGGCAACGCCATGGAGAACGAGGCGCTCAAGGAGAGCTTCGCCTCCGACATCGTGCTCATGCGCTACGTGGGCATCAACCCGGTCATCGTGCACGGCGGTGGGCCGCAGGTGAGCGAGTACATGGAGAAACTCTCGCTCGAGGTGCAGTTCGTGGACGGCCACCGGGTCACCGACGCCGCCGCCATGGAGGTGGCCAAGATGGTCCTGGTGGGGAAGGTGAACAAGGAGATCGTGTCCCTCATCAACGGGCACGGCACCCTCGCGGTGGGCCTGTCCGGCGAGGACGGGAACCTCATCATCGCCGCCAAGCGCCGGCACCGGGCGGAAAAGGGGGACGTGGACCTGGGTTTCGTGGGAGAGGTGAAGAAGATCAACCCGGGGATACTGCACAACCTCATACGGGATGAGTACATCCCCGTGGTGGCGAGCATCGGGGTGGACGAGTCCGGCCAAAGCTACAACATCAACGCCGACCTGGTGGCGGGGGCGCTGGCCGGAGCCCTGCGGGCGGACAAGCTCATCTACCTTACCGACGTGGACGGGATCTACCGTGACCTGCAGGACAGGAAGAGCCTCATACCGGAACTGGATGTGGCGGAGGCCGGGGAATTGGCGCAAAGCGGCATCCTGAGCAGCGGCATGCTGCCGAAACTCGAGAGCTGCGTGGAGGCAGTGCGCGCGGGAGTGCGCCGGGCCCACATCATCAACGGCACGGTGGAACACGCGCTTCTCCTGGAGCTCTTCACCGATGCCGGCATAGGGACCATGGTGCGCGCGGGGTCGGATGGGTGATGCGAGACGGGAGCCCGGACGGAACGGGGACCTGGTAAGAACAGGAAGAGGGTAAAAGGGAACCGTGAAAGCCAAACGGCTGCCAAGGCTAAAGACGAACGGCGACAAAGGCTAAGGACGAACGGGAACCGAACAGGAATAGAGGGAACCAGGACAAGAAGGAGCATCTGATGTACGACCTGGAGTGGGTTGAGAAAACGGACGCTGAATGCCTCATGTCGACCTACCGCCGACTGCCGGTTCTCTTCGTCAGGGGGCACGGCACCCGGCTCTGGGACCACGAGGGGAAGGAGTACGTGGACTTCGTCTCCGGGCTCGGGCCCTGCGTGGCAGGTCACTGTCACGCCGAGATAATCGCCGCGGTGGCCCGCCAGGCGTCCCAGCTCATCCACGTTTCCAACCTTTACCATACGTTGCCCCAGGCCGAGCTGGCGGAGATGCTCACGCGCCTCACCTTCGCCGACCGGGTTTTCTTCTGCAACAGCGGCACTGAGGCCAACGAGGCCGCCATCAAGCTGGCCAGGAAGTACATGCGCACGGTGCGCGGCGAGGACCGCTACAAGGTCATCTCCGCCCTGAGGTCCTTCCACGGGCGCACCTACGGTTCCCTCGCGGCCACGGGTCAGCCCGAGAAGGCGGAGCCTTTCCGGCCCTTGCTCGAAGGTTTCGTGCACGTCCCTTTCAACGACGAGGATGCCCTGAGGGACGCGGTGGACGAAAGCACGTGCGCGGTGCTGCTGGAGCCGGTGCAGGGAGAGGGAGGGGTATACGTGGCCGAGCCCTCCTTCCTCGAGGCGGCGAGGGAAGCCTGCAACGAAAAGGGAGCGCTCCTCATCCTTGACGAGGTGCAGACCGGCATGGGACGGACGGGCACCCTGTTCGCCCACGAGCAGTTCGGGGTGCTGCCCGACATGATGGTGGTGGCCAAGGGGCTGGCCGGCGGCCTGCCCATCGGAGCCCTGCTGGCCACGGAGGAGGTGTCCAGGGGTTTCTCGCCCGGGGATCACGGGAGCACCTTCGGCGGTAACCCGGTAGTGTGCGCCGCAGCGCTGGCCGTGCTCACCGTGCTGCGAGAGGAACAACTGGTGGAGAACGCCGCGCGCGTGGGACGGCATTTCATCGCACGCCTGCGCGAGCTGCAGGGAAAGGCCGCATGCGTGGCCGACGTGCGCGGTCTCGGGCTCATGCTCGCCGTGGAGCTGGAGGGGAAGGACGCCGCGCAGGTGGCCCTTTCCTGCCTGGAGAGGGGATACGTGGTGAACAACATCGGGGAGAGGATACTGCGTTTCCTGCCGCCCCTCTCCGTCTCCACCCGGGAGGTGGACGGCCTCGTCGCCGTGCTGGAGGAGCTGCTGAGATCTTGAGGGCGGTCATATCAGGAAGAAGAGAGGTCGGATCGGAAAGAGAAAAAAGGTGAGGGAAGTGGTTCTCAAGGGAAGGGATTTTCTAAGCGTTGCCGACCTGGGGGCGGAGGAGCTGCTCCTCCTGCTCGAGGAGGCGGCGGCCTTCAAACGCTCCCTGCGCGAGGGGAACGTGGTGCGCGGCCTGCGGGGGAAGATGGTGGCCCTCGTGTTCCAGAAGCCCTCGACGCGCACGCGGGTGTCCTTCGAGGCCGCGGTGCACCACCTGGGAGGACACCCGTTGACGCTCAACGCTTCCGAGCTGCAGCTGGGAAGGGGTGAGACCATCGGCGACACGGGAAAGGTTCTCTCGCGCTACGTGCACGCCATAACCCTGCGTACCTTCGCCCACCGGGAGGTGGAGGAGCTGGCGGAGGCGGCGACGGTGCCGGTGATCAACGCCCTGACCGACCTGGAGCATCCCTGCCAGATCCTGGCAGACCTCCTCACGGTGAAGGAGCATTTCGGCGACCTGCGGGGTCTGCGCCTGACCTACCTGGGGGACGGGAACAACGTCGCCAATTCCCTGGCCCTGGGTTGCGCCCTGGCGGGGATGTACTATATCGCCGCCTGTCCGGCCGGCCACGCCCCCGACGCCGCCGTGCTGGCACGGGCCCGCGCCCTGGGGGGCGAGGACGCGGTGCGGGTGGTGGAGGACCCGGAGGAGGCGGTGAGCGGCGCCCACGTCCTCTACACGGACGTGTGGTTCTCCATGGGGCAGGACAGGGAGCCGGGCAAGGAGGCGAGCCTGCGTCCCTACCAGCTCAACGCGGAGTTGTTGGAGCGGGCGGCACCGGAGGCGGTGGTCATGCACTGCCTTCCCGCGCACAGGGGAGAGGAGATCACCGACGAGGTCATCGACGGGCCGCGTTCCCTGGTCTGGGACCAGGCTGAGAACCGCATGCACGCACAGGCGGCCCTGCTCCATCTCCTTGTCGGGGAATGAGGGGAGAACTTGGACAGGAAGCGCAGGAGAGAGCTGATCCGGGAGCTGATCGAGAGCAACAGCCCCTCCAGCCAGGCCGAGTTGGTGGAGTTGCTTTCCAGGAGGGGCGTGGTGGTCGACCAGTCCACCGTGTCAAGGGACCTGAAGGAGATGGGTGCCGTGCGCCTTCCCGGGGGTAGGTACGCCCTGCCCGAGGCGGGAGAGGCGCCAGCGGACGAGCGCGAGCTGGCGCGTGGCCTGCGCGAGTTCGTCCTCTCAGTCGAGGCCAGCGGCAACCTGGTGGTGTTGCGCACCGCTCCCGGGAACGCGCATGCCATGGCGGTTATCCTGGACCGGGCGCGCCTTCCGCAGGTGGCGGGGACGGTGGCCGGCGACGACACCATCCTGGTGGTGGTGAGGGAGGGCTTCCGGGCGGCGGACATGGCGCGGGAACTGCGCGGGCAGGGCGGGCTGTGAGCGGCCGTCGCCGGTAGATGAAGGGCGTGAGGCCCCGCACGGCTCCGCGCGTGCCGGGTCGGCGGCGCGGCGTAGGCAGCGAGGCGGCGGGCTGTTATCCTTTGATAATGAGTCGCGTCATATCGTGAGCGGGGCGAGCGAGCTCCTTCCGGAGCGGCGAGTCATTTGCTCGCGTTGGAAAGAGGGGCCACGGTGTGCGGCACCGGGCGGCGAGGACTTCAAGCGAGGCGAAGGGATCATGAAGGAAACGGTGATACTGGCCTACTCGGGAGGATTGGACACCTCGGTGGCCATCAGGTGGCTGCAGGAAAGGTACGGCATGGAGGTGGTGGCCCTGGCCGCCGACCTCGGGCAGCCGGGAGACCTGGAGGAGGTCAGGCGGAAAGCGCTCGAGATCGGAGCCGTGGACGCCGTGAACCTGGACCTGCGCGGAGCGTTCGCCGAGGATTACGTGCTCCCGGCGCTGAAGGCCAACGCCCTCTACGAGGGGAAGTACCCCCTGGCGACCTCGCTCGCCCGTCCACTCATAGCGGCGGCGCTTGTGGAGGAAGCGCGAAAACGGGGAGCCACGGCGGTGGCCCACGGATGCACGGGAAAGGGAAACGACCAGGTGCGCTTCGACCTCACGGTGATGGCGCTGGGGCCGGACCTGCGCATCATCGCCCCCCTGCGGGAATGGAACATGTCCCGCGAGGAGGAGATCGAGTACGCGCGCGAGCGCGGCATACCCGTTCCTGTGACCATGGAGAGCCCCTACTCCGTGGACGAGAACTTGTGGGGGCGCAGTTGTGAGGCGGGCATACTCGAGGACCCCACCGTGGAACCCCCCGAGGACGCCTTCGCGTGGACGGTATCCCCCGCGCAGGCCCCGGATGAGCCGCGCTACGTCGAGATCTCTTTCGCGGGCGGGAGGCCGGTGGCCTTGGACGGGGAGGAGCTGGGGCTGGTGGAGCTCATACAGCGCCTCAACCGCCTGGGCGGCGAGCACGGGGTGGGCAGGATCGACATGGTCGAGAACCGGCTGGTGGGCATCAAGTCGCGCGAGATATACGAGGCGCCGGCGGCGTCCATCCTCATCGAGGCCCACCGCGCCCTCGAGGCCCTGACCCTTACCCGGGAGACCATGCATTTCAAGCCGTTGCTGGAGGGGAAGTTCGCGGAGCTGGTCTATTTCGGGCTCTGGCACGATCCCCTGCGTTCCGCCCTTGCGGCAGCGGTGGAGGCCACCCAGGGAGTGGTCTCGGGCGAGGTGAGGGTGAAGCTCTTCAAGGGGAGCTGCACGGTGGTGGGGAGGAGCTCGCCCTGCTCGCTGTACGATTATTCCCTTGCCACATACGACCGCGCCGACGCCTTCAGCCACCGCGCGAGCGAGGGTTTCATCGAATTGTGGGGCCTGCCCCTGAAGGTGTGGGGGAGAAAGCAGGGCGAGGGCGGTAGCGGCGCCGGGGAGGGCGGCCGGGAATGAGCGTGCGTGCCGCTTTGCGGCGAATGGAGGGAAGAGCGGGGCTTACGGAGGCGGTTCCCGCGTGCCGCTCGAGTCTGTCGGGCAAGGAGTGAGAGCCGATGAAACTCTGGGGAGGAAGGTTCGAGAAGGAGACCGAGGGAATGGTGCACGAGTTCACCTCCTCGCTTTCTTTCGACCGTAGGCTCGCGCCCTACGACCTGAGGGTCAGCGAGGCGCACGCCCTGGCCCTGCGGGAATGCGGCGTGCTCTCTCGCGAGGAGTGCGAGGTCGTGGTTGACGCCCTGCGGCGCATGAGGAAGGAGCTGGAGGAGGGCACCTTCCCCTTCCGGGATGACGAGGACGTGCACACCGCGGTGGAGAGGGTACTGGTGGAGAGGCTGGGCGAGACGGGGGCCAAGCTGCGTACCGGGCGGAGTCGCAATGACCAGGTGGCGGCGGACCTGCGCCTCTACCTCATGGACGAGAGCGACGCGCTCTGCCGGCGGCTCGTGGACCTCATGTCGTGTCTCCTGGACAAGGCGGAGGAGAACCTCGGCGCGGTCATGCCCGGATACACGCACCTGCAACCGGCGCAGCCTGTGCTGCTCTCCCATCACCTGCTGGCCTACTGCGAGATGTTCGGGAGGGACCTTGAAAGGCTGGAGCAGTCCCGCTCGCGCATGGACCGCTGCCCGCTGGGAAGCGGGGCCCTTGCCGGGGTGACCTTCGCCATCGACCGCGCGTTGCTGGCCGAGGAAGCGGGTTTCTGCGACGTGACCGCCAATTCCATGGACGCCGTGAGCGACCGCGATTTCGTCGCCGATTTCCTCTACGCGGGCGCTCTCATCGCCGTGCACCTCAGCCGGCTTGCCGAGGAGATGGTGCTCTGGGCCAACCCGCGCTTCGCCTTCCTCGTCCTGGACGAGGCCTATGCCACGGGCTCCTCCCTCATGCCCCAGAAGGCGAACCCGGACGTGGCGGAACTGGTGCGTGGGAAGGCGGGGAGGATGGTCGCACACCTCGTCTCCCTCCTCGTCATGCTCAAGGGGCAGCCCCTTGCCTACAACCGCGACCTGCAGGAGGACAAGGAAGCGGTCTTCGACGCCGCCGACCAGCTGCGCTCCATGCTGGAGGTCATGACAGGCGCCATGCGCACGGCCGCCTTCGACAGGGAGAGGATGGCGGAGGCGGCGCGCGAGGGGTACCTGAACGCCACGGACCTCGCGGATTACCTCGTGGGCAAGGGTATCCCCTTCCTGCGCGCCCACGAGATCGCCGGCAGGGCTGTGAGGGTCTGCCTGCGGAAGGGCGTGAGCCTGGAGGAGCTTCCCCTGGAGGATTACCAGGAACTGGAAGATAGCATCGGGGAGGACGTGTACCGGCGTCTTGCCCTCGAAGCGTGCGTGAGCGCCAGGGACGTTCCCGGCGGCACCGCGCCGCCGCGCGTTGAGGAGGCCCTGGCGGAGGCCCGCCGTCGTCTTGAGAAGAGGCGGCACCGCCGCTGAGCGTCCCTTGCGGCCGATGCCGGCCGTTTGCGCATTTATCCTGCTTCCGGCCCCTTCTTCCGGCGGCCGGGCCGCCGGGTAACGGTCTCGCTCGACACCGCGTGCCTTTCTCATAAATCCGAGACCTTGGGAAAGGCGTCCTCGCTGCGACCGACCCGGTCGTTCCCGGCCTTTGTTGGGTACGTGTCCGTCCTTCTTCCAGCCCGGGGCCTCGGGGTAACGTTTCCCTCGACAACGCGTTCCATCCACGTGCTTCCGGGCTCCCGGCAAAGGCCTCCTCGCTATGGCCGACCCCTTTGCTCCCCGGGACGGGTGGGTCGCGGAAAAGCGGGGCAGGCAGTTGCCTTCCGCCCACACACGGTCCCGGCGTGCGGGTCAGTTTATCGGGGTCTTGCGGAGGAGACTGGCGGGAGGGATGCGCGGAAAGTCCATCGGAAGGCATATTTCATGGCAGGTAAACGGTATATACTAATTGGGGCGGCGGAGCGATGGTGGATAAGGCCGGGTCGGCAGGAAGGGCCTGAGCATGTGCTGGTAAAGATTGGGATATCGGGCGGGGGAAAGACGTAGCGCTTGACGGACATGGGAAAAGTCGACGAGCTGGTGAAGGCCTTCGAGGAGATGGCGGAGCTCTCCGATATCAAGGGGGAGGTCCGCTTCAAGGTGAACGCGTACCACCGCGCCGCGGAGGTGGTGCGCGAGCACGGGGAGGAGCTCCTGCAGCTCGACGACGTGAAGGAGCTGCGCAGGTACAAGGGCATAGGCGAAGGGATCGCCAAGAAGATCCTCGAGTTCAAGCGCACGGGGACCATCTCGAAGCTGGAGGAGCTCAAGGAGGAGATACCCGTTGAGCTCATCTCCCTCCTCCAGGTGCCCAACCTGGGACCCAAGCGCGCTAAGCTGGTCTACGACGAGCTGGGGGTGCGCACCATCGAGGAGCTGGAGGAGGCGGCGGAAGCCCACCGGCTGGCCGAGTTGTACGGCATGGGGCCCAAGGCCGAGCAGAATATCCTCGAGGGCATACGACACCTGCGCACCACCACCGGCCGCCTCCCGCTCCACCAGGCCCATCGCATACAGGAGGAGATCATCTCGCAGCTGCGGGAACGCATTTCCGGGATCGCCCTGAGCGCGGCGGGAAGCCTGCGGCGCATGAAGGAGACCATCGGGGACATCGACATCCTGGCCGGTGCGCGGGATACCGCGCCGGTCATGGAGGCCTTCTGCACCCTTCCCGGGGTGGAGAGGGTCCTCCTGCGGGGGGATACCAAGAGCTCCGTGCAGACGTCGGACGGCCTCCAGGTCGACCTGCGCGTGGTGCTCCCGGAGGAATACGGGGCGGCCCTGCAGTACTTCACCGGCTCCAAGGAGCACAACGTGAAGGTGCGGGAGATCGCCAAGAAGGCGGGCAAGAAGATAAACGAGTACGGGGTCTTCCGCGTCAAGGACGGGCGCAGGCTGGCAGGGAAGACGGAAGAGGAGGTCTACCGGGCGCTGGGCATGGCCTGCCCGCCCCCCGAGCTGCGCGAGAACAGGGGAGAGGTGGAAGCGGCGCTGCAGGGCACGCTGCCTGACCTGGTGGAGCTCACGGACATCAGGGGCGACCTCCACGCGCACAGCGAGGCCAGCGACGGCATCGCGAGCCTCGAGGAGATGCGCGCTGCGGCGGAGGCCCTCGGCTACCGCTACCTGGCCATAACCGATCACGCGCGAAACCTGAGGGTGGCCAACGGGCTGGAGAGGGAGAGGCTGCTGCGACAGGTCGAGGAGATAAGGGAATTGAACGCAAGGGGCGATTCGCCGGTCACCCTCCTCTCCGGCAGCGAGCTGAACATCGGCAACGAGGGCGAGCTCGATTACGACGATGAGGTCCTTTCGCGGCTGGACGTGGTGATCGCATCGGTGCACGGCGGTTTCCGGCAGTCGCGGGAGCAGGTCACGCGGCGCATCCTCGCGGCGGTGCGCAACCCGCACGTGAAGATCATCGCCCACCCCACGGGAAGGCTTATCGGGCAGCGAGCCCCCTACGAGGTGGACCTGGCGGCGGTGATGCGGGAGGCGGCGGAGACGGGGACCGCGCTCGAGCTCAACGCCTTCCCGGACCGCCTGGACCTGTGCGACGAGAACCTCATGGAGGCGAGGAGGCTCGGGGTCATGATCGCCCTGGGCACGGACGCCCACCGCCGCGAGCACCTGGGCTTCATGCTCTACGGAGTGGCCACGGCCCGAAGGGGTTGGCTGGGCAGGGAACACCTGCTCAACACCATGGATACGCAGGAGCTCCTGGCCTGGCTGTGGCGGGGGAGGGAGCGCTCTTGAGCCCCGGGCCGGCGTCGATTTGATATGTGCTTGAGCTGAATGCTTGTCCGGGTGATGGGTAGCGCGAGAAGGGATGCGCCATGTTTCTAACCAAAATGGATCACGTGCCGGGTTACCGGGCGGAACGGGTCCTCGGGTTGTGCATGGGGCAGACCATAAGGGCCAAGCACGTGGGGAAGGACATCGCCGCCGGACTGAAACAGATAGTGGGCGGGGAGTTGAGGGGATACACGGAGATGATGCAGGAGGCGCGGGACGAGGCGATACAGCGCATGGTCCAGCAGGCTACCGCCATGGGAGCCAATACCATCCTCAACGTGCGCTTCATGACCACCAGCGTGATGCAGGCGGCAGCCGAAGTCACGGCCTACGATACCGCAGCCGTGCTGCTTGCCGAGTAGTGATATCCTGAGGGGGGACGAAGTACTGTTCGGGCGCATGGGACGAGGACGGACCGGCTTTCTGGAGAGGGGGTCGACATGGAGATCAGGAAGAACGAGATCATTCCCTTGGGATACGGAAAGTACTACCGCTCGGACAAGATCGTGGGCCTGGAGCCCATAGGCGAGGACCGCGGCCCGGCGAGACGCACCTACGTGTACGTGGAAGGCCGCAGCGAGCCGGTGATCGCTTCCCGCGCGGAGGGGACCATACTCCGTGACCTGGTCATGTCGCGGGAGGAGGCGGAGGCCTCGGTGGCCCTCGACCTGCTGGAGAGGATCCTGCACGAGATGGAGAAGGTGGGCCCCATCCTGCGCCGCAGCATAAGGGAGGAGACCGGCTTGGACCTGGATGACATCGCCTCGCGCATCCGCCGCGTGCTCGCCCGCGAGGATGAGGGGGAGGAGCTCGACCAGGGGGCGCTGTTCACGTGAGGTGAGCGGCGGGGACGTCCCGCCGCGACCCGGGAGCCGCTGCGGGGGGCGGCCGCCTATTTCATGGCGGGAAGGCAAACGGGTGGACCGGAAAAACCAGGCAGGGAAGCGGCTGGGGCGGCAAGGGCCGCAAGAGGATTCGCGTAAGGAGGTTGACGTTGAAACTGGGTGAGATTCAGAAGCTGGCCGTGAAGATGGGCATGGAGAAGGATCCCCGCGGCAAGGAGGAGATAAAGCGCATCCTCGCCGCCAACAGGGAGAAATACGAGAAGTTGTCGGAGAAGGAGAAGCGATATTTCGACCTCGAGAGCCTGGAAAACCCCTTCGCCGACTCCCGCATACTGGTGGGGGACGAGGACGTGGAGGTGAAGGCGGCCCTGGTGGGCATCGACATGGAGGTCCCCGAGGTGCTCCTCGCCGACCGCCTGCGCGAGAAGGGGGAGCGGGTGGACCTCATCATCAGCCATCATCCCGAGGGCAAGGGACTGGTGAACCTGGACAAGGTGATGGCCCTGCAGGCGGACGAATGGTATCGCCACGGGGTGCCCATAAACGTGGGCGAGGCCCTCATCGGAAAGAGGATGCAGGAGATATACCGCGCCTTCCTCCCCCGCAACCACGAGCGCGCCCTCGACGCGGCGCGCCTCCTGGGCATACCCTTCATGAGCATGCACACCGTTGCCGACAACCAGGTGTACGCCTACCTCAACGATTACTTTGCGCGCAAGAAGCCGCGCACGGTGGGGGATGTCGTGGACCTGCTCCTCGAGATACCGGAATACCAGGCGGCGGCGCGCCTCCAGGCGGGCCCGACGGTGATCGTGGGCAAGAGGGAAAACCGCGCGGGGAAGATCATGGTGGACATGACCGGCGGCACGGAGGGGCCCCAGGAGGTGCTGGAAAAGCTTGCCACGGCGGGCGTGGGCACGGTGGTGGCCATGCACTACTCCGAGAAACACCGCGAGGAGGCCGAGAAGCAGAAGCTCAACGTCATCATCGCGGGACACGTGGTCTCGGATTCCCTGGGCATGAACCTCATCCTCGACCGCCTGGAGGAGAGGGGGGTGCACATCATCCCCGTTTCCGGCCTGGTGAGGGTGTCTCGCGCGCGCAAGAAGCAGGGTCGCGGATGAATCCCGTAGAGGCGGCGCCTAAACTGCTTGAAAATATCGACGCCAACGATTATGCATGGATGTAGAATGAAGGAAAGGGCGCCCCGGGGAGGGCGGGTCTTGACTGGAGGCGCAGGCAAGTGAGCGAAGGATACAGGCTGCTGGAGCAGGGAGAGAGGCTGCTGGCGGAGAACAGGGTCGAGGAGGCCATCGAGCGTTTCCGCCGCTACCTCGATTACTATCCGGACGACGTGGAGGGTCAGTACCACCTGGGCATCGCCCTGTACGAGAAGGGCGAACTGGACGAGGCGGCCCTGCGCTTCCAGAGGGTCCACGAGCTGGACCCCGAGGACCCCCGCGCTTACGACGGCCTGGCGCTGGTGACCATGGAGAGGGGCGATTTCTTCTGGGCGGCCCACTATTACCGGGAGGCTCTGAAGCGCGACCCCGACAACCCCGATCTCCTGAACGAGCTGGGCATCGCCTACCACGAGCTGGGCGAGGACGACAAGGCGATGCAGGCTTACGAGCGCGCCATCGAGCTGGACCCCAACTTCGGCTATCCCTACTATAACCGGGCCCGCCTGCTGGCGGAGAAGGGGGAATACGCGGAGGCCATAGAGGACCTGGAGGTGGCCATCAGCCTTTACAAGGGGGAGAAGGACAAGCTCACCGACGTGCTCTTCGAGCTGGCGGGCATCTACGAGGAGATGCTCGACGACGAGAAGGCGGTGGAGGTCTACGGCGAGATCCTCATGCTGGACCTGGAGAACGTGGAGGCGCTGTCCAGCCTGGGCTCCATCCACCTGGACCGGGGGGATTACGAGAAGGCTGCCGCCTATTTCGACCAGGTCATCAAGCTGGACCCGGAGAACGACAACGCATACCTTGAAAAGGGCTATGCCCTCGGTTGCATGGGCAAGCTTGACAAGGAGCTGGAATACCTCGACAGGTGCCTGTCGATAAACCCCGGCAACAAGTACGCCCTGAGCAATAAGGGCGCCGCCCTCATGGAGCAGGGGAGGCTGGAGGAGGCCGAGGAGCTCTTCCGCCGGGCCATCGATGTCGACCCCCAGTATTCCTGGCCCTATTACAACCTCGCCTGCCTTCTCGCCCTGCGGGGCGACAGGGACGCATCGCTGCGCTACCTCAAGCGCGCGCTTGAGCTCGACCCCTCCCTCAAGGCGGACGCTGCAAGGGATGCCTGCCTGGACAAGGTGAGGCGCACCGACGCCTTCCGGAGGCTGCTGGAGGACAAGAACACCTGAGCGGGGTGGCACGTGGCCGGGCTCACTGCCCGGATCCCACCGCAACGGGAGCGGCGGTGACGGGCTTTCAGCGCGGGTCGTCGACGCGTCGGGGCGGTCAGGGGCTGGCGCCGACCTCGATGATCACCGTCGCGCCGGGGGAGGCCGTGCTGCCGCCCCCCGGGAACTGGCTGATGACCATCCCCACCAGGGCCGGGTCAGGCGTCGCTCTGGAATATACCTGGTACGTGAAACCGGCCGAGGAGAGCTTCTGTTTCGCGGCCGCCTCGCTCATGCCCACCACGTTGGGCACCGTCACGTCCGCGGACGGTCCCTTGCTGACGGTGATGACGACGGTGCTCCCGCGAGACATCACCGTGCCTCCCGGGGGAGATTGCCCGACCACCATGCCCTTGGGCACGAGGCTGGAGTTCACGTAGTTCACGGACACGCTGAAGCCCGCGTCCTTGAGGGCGGAGGAGGCGGCGGCCTCCTCCATCCCCGTAACGTCGGGAACGGACGCCTCCCTCTGCTGGTCATGGAGGTTGCACCGCTCGGTGGGCTCCTCGCCGCGGCGGAAGGCCTTCCTCTCCGTGTGGGGGCAGTAGGGGGTGGCGAGGAGGCCGCTCTCCGTGCATATGGTGACGGTGACCGTCTCCTCCTCCTCTTCCTCGGCCCCGTACTCGGCCTTGGGGAAATCGCTGGGCGGCACGTCCTTGAGGGCCTTCTCGGCGAACTTCTTCCATATCTGGGCGGGGAAGGTCCCGCCGTACACGGTTATGCCGTGCACGTTGCGCATGGGCACCAGCCCCTGGGGATAGCCCACCCATACCGCGGCCGAGAGGTCGGGGGTGTACCCGCAGAACCAGGCATCGGCGTAATTGTCGGTGGTGCCCGTCTTGCCCGCCTGAGGACGGTCGATGCGGGCCGACCTGCCCGTGCCGTGCCGCACGGCGTCCTGGAGGATGGAGTTCACCACGGCCGCCACGTCCTCGCGCACCACCCGCTTCCCCTTGGGAATGTTTTCCAGGATAACGTTGCCGTCGGCGTCCGTGACCTTCCTCACGCAGATGGGCTCGTAATGCACGCCGTTGCAGGCCAGCGTGCCGAAGGCGCTCGCCATCTCCAGGGGGTTCACCCCGTTGGTCAGGGCTCCCAGGGCGATGGAGGGGTAGGGGTCGATCTGCGAGGTGATGCCCATGGCCTTGGCCATCTGCACCACCCTCTGGGGCCCCACGTCGCGGATGAGCCGCGCGAAGACCACGTTCACCGAGCGCACGGTCGCGGTGTAGACGTTGATGGACCCGTAGCTCGAGCCCTCGCAGTTCTCCACCTTCCACTTGGTCCCGTCGGAGAACTCCAGGGTGGTGGGGGAGGAATCGTAGGTCTTGTAGGGCGAGATGCCGTTGCTGATGGCCGTGGTGAGGACGAAGACCTTGAAGGCCGAACCGGGCTGGCGGCCGCCCTGTGCGGCGATGTTGTACTGCAGCTTGGTGAAGTCCTTGCCCCCCACCATGGCCTTGATCTCTCCCGTGCGGGGATCGACGGCGCAGAGGGCGGCGCTGGGGTCCCCCGGCTTGTTGAGGGTGCTGGCGATGGCCTCCTCGGCGTACCGCTGCATGTCGAGGTCGATGGTCGTGTAAACCCGCAGTCCCCCGCGGAATATGATGTCGTCCGGGGAGAGGTCGCCGAAACGGGCCCGCAGGTCCTGGTCCGCCGCGAAGACGTTGTAGAGGTACTTCTTCACGTATTCCACGAAGTAGGGGGCCACCTGGCTGGGGGCTTCCTCGGGGAGGGGCTTGACCTCCACCGGCTTTGCCTTGGCCTCCGCCGCCTGTGTCCTGGTGATGTAGCCCTGTTCCTCCATCTTGTCCAGCACCAGGTCGCGCCTCTTCCTGGCCGCCTCGGGGTTGAGATAGGGGGAGTAGTAATTGGGGATCCTGATCACCGCCGCCAGAAGCGCGGCCTCCTCCAGGGAGAGTTCCGACGGCTGCTTTCCGAAGAAGGTCTGGGAGGCTGTCTTCACCCCGTAGCAACCCTGTCCGAAATAGACGTCGTTCAGGTACATCTCGAGGATCTTGTCCTTGGAGTACCTGCGCTCCAGCTGGTTGGCCAGGCTCGCCTCCTCGATCTTCCTCCAGTAGGTCCTCTCCTTGCCGGTGAGCGTGTTCTTGACGTACTGCTGCGTGATGGTGGAAGCGCCCTGCACCACCTTTCCCTGCACCACGTTGGTCCAGAAGGCGCGCAGTATCGCTTTCCAGTCCACCCCGCCGTGCTGGTAGAAACGCTCGTCCTCGATGGCGATGACCGCGTGCTGGAGATCGGCGCAGACCTCGTCGAGCGAGACCATCTCGCGGTGTTGCTCGCCGTGCAGCTCGGCGATGACGGTGCCGTCGGCGGCGATGATCTGCGAGGTCTGGTCCATGCGGTGCCTCCCCAGCTTCTCCAGCGCGGGGAGGCCGATGCCGGTATAGAACCACAGGAAGAAGCCCCCCACAATGAGGCACAGGCAGAGGAAGAAGATCAGGCCTATACGCAGCAGTACCCGCATGGCGCTCGTAGCACCCCGCTTTCAGACTCTGTATCGACCGTCTCTATTATAGCAACCTGCACGGATCCCGCAGCGGAAGCTGTTGATCCCGTGCGGGCGACCGTACGCTGATCCCGTGTAGAAGCCTGTTTCGTCTTGAACGGCGTCCTTCGACAATACATAACCCATATTTTCTTGGACGCATCATCTTGGCCATTAGATTCCTGCAAGATATTTCCTCGATATTCCCATGCCTCCTTCATTTTTTCAGGCGTTTCTTTAGCCGCTGGCACGGCGCAAATATGCTTGCTATGCTTGATAATCCCAGGATGAAATGGTATACAATGTATGAATTTATAAGCTAGGACATTTATGGGGAAGAAAAGGGGTGCAATAAGAGGTTTAAACTCTCACTTAATGGGTATCTTACGAAAGCAGCGCGTGTTTACGTATCCTGTTCGTAAGAACTTGGGAAGCGATGATCCCCGGTTTGAAGTCTGGTCACCTGAACCGGGAGGAGCTAGTGGTGAAACCGGCCTGATCGGATACGCGGTTGGCCGGTTTTTTCGTGGAAAGGGAGGCATTACGGCAAAGGGGTGAGTGAGTAGGCGCGTATTAATGGTCTCGGAAGGAAAGCGATTATTTAAACTAGTTTAATATGAAGGGGCAGCTGCCACTGCCCCTAGGCACACTGTGAGCCCGGCTAGGCCTTTAGTGCACCCATATTTAATTTTAATACAAGTCGGCCGCCAAGGGAAGGGGTTGCCATGAAGTTGCCTTTAAGGAGCCTGCTAAAAAAGCGAGAAGCGGAAGATGCGCTCCTGGGAGAACCCGGATGGGTGTCCCCCGGAGACCCAGCGCGGGGAAAACCGATCCCGACAGGGCGGTTGCTTGTGTATGTTTCCATGGCTCTGTGGTTTTCCGTCATGGCATCGCTTTTGAGCACGGAAAGCCTGGCGCCCACCATGGCCTTGTGGAGCGACACGGAGACGGTGGTGGCGGTTATAAGGATCGACCGCCCGGAAAGCGCGGGGGACGTGAATGCGCCCGTTCCGTCCCTGCTTTCCGTGGAGCCCGCGGTGCTCCCCGCGGATGCGGTGTCGGAGGTGATCGTGGAGGGCGCCAACCTGGGTACGGGGTTTGCGCTGTCGCTGTGGAAAGAGGGGGTGGCGGTCGAGTGCCTCCAGGTGAAGGGTCTGGATGGCGGACGCCACGCCTGCACCTTCGACCTGAGGGGAGCGGGCACGGGGACCTTCAACCTGACCGTGAAGACCATGGAGGGGCTGGAAGCCACCCTCCCCGCCTGCATCACCGTTCTCGCGCAAAAGGAACCGGGGAAGAGCCCGTCACCCACGGGGACGGGGGGCGGGGGAGGCGAAAGCGGTTCCGGGACCCCGGGCGCGGGGAACGCGGACATGCCGGCGGCGCCCGGCGGGATCGGCGACGGAGCGGCACCGGGCGGGCCCGCCCCGGAAAGCCCCGGGGAGCAGGGAGGAGCCGACGGGGTACGCGATAAAGGCCCGGCGCCGGGAGGCATCGGGGCGTTCAGGGTGACGCCGTCCACGGTGAGCGCGGCGCTCTCCGTCGATCTCCTCATCGAGGGAGGGACCTTCTACGCGGGGTTGCGGGCCAGGATGACGCAGGCCGGTTCCGTGGCCTGGAGCGTCTCATGCGAGATCCTTAGCGAGACCCAGATGCGGTGCAGGTTCAACCTGGCGGGGATGGCTCCGGGGATCTACAAGCTGGAGATCACCGACTACCAGGGCCAGGTTATCTATAACGTGGGCTACGTGAAGGTGATCTGAGCGGAAGGAGGAAACGGAAAGCGGGTACGCGTTACGCGGCAAATGCATGGGTGCTGTAGGTATGTTGTGAGCCCGGCTAGGCTTTTCGTGTACCCGCTTTCCTTAATAGGGTCCGATGGCAGGCATGAAAGCGGCGGGAGTGGGACCAGCCTGCCATGTAGCGAGTAGGGGATCACATGTTAGGGCGAAGGGGAGCTCAGCAAGAGGGAGAGCCGGTGAGTCCCTTGCCGGGAAATCGTTGGGGCCGGACGCTACCTCGCATCGCGGCGCCGAATACGCGACGAAAGGAGGTGATGGCGAAGGACACCCACAACATGGATCTCGGCGCCGGAAGAGGTTGTAGATACGACGATCGATGCTCGACTCATGGGGATTGTAGCGAGCCCTGAAAAGGAGGGAAAAATGAAGAAGGTGCTGTTGCTCGGGGTGGCCATCGCCCTGGTGACCGCCATGGTGGGACTGGGAGTGCACGCGCAGTTCCAGGACACCGAAGGAGCCTTGACCAAGATCAAGGCCGGCAAGCTGGACCTGAAGGTGAACGGCGGGGATAGTGTAGTCGTGCACGAATACAATTGCGTGAAGCCCGGCGACTGCACCTGCTGCCATCCTGTCAAGTACACGCTTACTAACATTGGGTGCGTAAATGGCTATCTCGACCTGAAAATCAAGGTCGACGAATACGAGAACGATCTGGTAGAGCCGGAGTCAGAGGCGGGAGATATAACCCCCAGCGTTGGTGAACTGGGAGAGCATCTCGGGATAATGCTGTGGATCGACGATTCATCCAACGACAAGATACTCTACAAGGGATTGTTGAAGGACATGCCTGCATGCATTGATATCGACGAGATGCTTGCCGGTCATGATTACGATCTTATCGTCGATTGCTGGTGGTGGGCTCCCTCCGCCACGGACAGCCAGGCGATGACGGACTCCGTCGAGCTGTCCCTGACCTTCTCGCTGCAGCAGTTCAAGGACTGAGAGGGTCGCAAGCACATTGTCTTGTCCCCAGCCCGGACGCAATTTGTTCGGGCTGGGGGCTCGATCATTCATGGTGTTTCCAGCCCAAGGAGGGTTGTAGGAGATTGGAAGCTGGTGACGGGCGGAAGGGATTAATGGTCCGGGAAAAACCCGTGTTTCTTGCCGTCAATGGGATGACCCTCCTGGGGAAGCGCGCAAGATTGCTCGCCCGCATGCCTGGCGAGCCCGATGAGGTGGATGGGAGAACGACATGACGAACATGACAATCGATCAAACGGGCGGGTCGGCGGCAGGCTTACTCGGGATCGTGCACAACAAACGCGCCCGGAAGCTGGCCAAGGTCCTGGGATGGATGGCCACCATTACCCTGTTCGGCATCCTCCTCCTTACGAGCTTCCTGATGATCGCCCCGTTGTTCGGGATGCAGGCCTACACGGTGCTTTCCGGGTCCATGGAGCCGGCCTTGAAGGTGGGGGGGATCACCGTATGCAAATCGGTCCCCGTGGAGAGCATAAAAGTCGGGGATATAATAGCCTTCAACAGCCTTGAAGGCGTGAAGGTGACCCACCGGGTGATAAGTGTCGCCGATGAGGGCGGCACGTTGATGTTCCGTACCAAGGGAGACGCCAATGAGGAACCGGATCCCGACGAGTTTTCCATAAGCGGTAACACCGTACACAAGGTCGTCTTCCATATCCCTTACCTGGGCTACGTCTATAACTTCATACGAAACAAGCTCGTCTTTATCACCATCATCATGGGCTCCGCCCTGCTGCTTCTGGCGATCCTCGGGAAGGAGATGCGAGCCACCCTGTCCGAGTTCAGGAGCAGGAGGAAGGATGTCTCCACGGGTGCGAGTATGCCGGACTCCGACGGCGCTGGGAAACAATAAAGGCTCTATCGGAGGCGCAGGGGCTTATTTAACGGTGACGTGCCCGACTTCGACGGCGCCGGTGAGCGATGAAGGTGCCGGGGAGCGATGAAACATATGACCTGCGCATGAGGTCGGGGGCAGGGGGGTGAGGTGCCGGATGTAACAGCGCCTCGCCTCCCGCAGGCCATAGCGGCTACGCGGAGTCCGAGGTATAAGGGTTAAGAGCCAGGGGCAACCCGTTGGGAGCCTAAGCATAGAGGGATCTTGCATGTGGAGGCCGGACTTGCGCGCCCGGGCGCGGGCCCGGCCTTCTTAACCGCCGCCGGCGATGCGACGAGGACCGTGAATCGCCGTTCGCAGTGCGACGGGGATGGTTTTACCTCGCGCGCGTGTTATAACCCCGCGCAATCCCGCCGGCCCCTACCCAAGGCAAGGTATGTGCTGCTATCCTATGTCCTGTATGGAGGGGGAGCAATCAATGTCGCTGGTGAAGGACCTGGATTACCAGATGGAGGTCATCCTCTCGGGGGCGGTGGACTGCCTCCCCGAGGGGGACCTGCGCGCCAAGGTGGAGCGGTCCATCGCCGAGAACCGCCCGCTGCGCATCAAGTTCGGGGTGGACCCCACGCGCCCGGACCTCCACCTGGGGCACGCCGTGCCGCTGCGCAAGCTGCGCCAGTTCCAGGACCTGGGGCACACCGCCATCCTCCTCATCGGGGACTTCACCGCGCGCGTGGGGGACCCCTCCGCCCGAGACGTCACCCGGCCCCAGCTCTCCGCGGAGGAGGTGAGGGACAACGCGGAGACCTACGCGGAGCAGGCCTTCCGTATCCTGGACCGCGGGCGCACCGTCCTCGAGTACAACAGCCGCTGGCTGGCCCCCCTGACCTTCGAGGAGCTGCTCCGCCTGACCTCGCACTTCACCGTGGCCCGCCTCCTGGAAAGGGACGACTTCGCCCGGCGTTACGCCGAGAACCTCTCCATAGGGCTACACGAATTCCTCTACCCGGTGATGCAGGCCTACGACTCCGTGGCCCTGGAAGCGGACGTGGAGATAGGCGGCACGGACCAGATCTTCAACCTGCTGGCGGGAAGGGAGCTGCAGAGGGCCCTGGGGCAGGAGCCCCAGAGCGTGCTCACCCTGCCCATCCTGGTGGGGCTGGACGGCGAGAAGAAGATGTCCAAGAGCCTGGGCAACCACGTGGGGCTCACCGACCCGCCCGAGGAGATGTTCGGCAAGCTCATGTCGCTGGACGATATCCTCATGCCCGACTACTTCCGCCTCACCACCGACCTGGAGCCGGCGGAGGTGGACGCCATCGAGCGCGACCTGGCGCAGGGGAGGCTACATCCTGCCCGGGCGAAGAGGCGGCTGGCCCGCGAGGTGGTGCGCCTCTACTGGGGGGAGGAGGCGGCCGAGGCGGCGGAGGCCGCCTTCGACCGCGTCTTCGTGGAGAGGGAGCTGCCCGAGGAGGTCCCGGAGGTGGAGATCGCCGCGGGGGAAATGGAGGAAGGGAGCATCTGGCTGCCGCGGCTGCTCGTCCTCGCGGGCCTGGCTTCCTCCACCAGCGAGGGAAAGCGCCTCATCGCGCAGGGCGGCATAAAGGTGGGGGGGAGCGTCGTCCGCGACCAGGATTTCGCGGTGGCGGCCGAGGACGTCGAGGGCCTCGTCCTCCAGAAGGGAAAGCGCCATTTCCGCAGGTTGAGGGCGGGCAAGAGGGACGGCGGTCCGTGAAAAAGACGGCTGGACGGGCGCGCCGGGCGGTTTGACACGTCCCCGCCGCGGTGATAACATGAAAATGCGGTACAGTCCGCCGGGTTATAACCCGATTGAAAGAAGGAGGCGGTTATCCGGACGCTTATGAAAAGATCGGGGTAGCAGGAGCCGGATACCGCTTCGAAAGCGGTATTTTTAGTGCCGCTTCATTGACAGTCAAGCACGTACATGCTACCTTGTAGCCTTGTTGCGTTCGGCGCAAGGTACGGGTTCCTTGAAAACTAAACAGCGTTACAGGTGGAGAGAGAGCTCCAGGAAATTCCGATCCGGTCCGTCCTCGGACGGATCGCGGCCGGTAAGGAGCCCGGATACGGACTTCGACGCATGTAAGTCCGCAAGGACTGCATTTTGGTCGGAGAGTTTGATCCTGGCTCAGGACGAACGCTGGCGGCGTGCCTAACACATGCAAGTCGAGCGGACCCTTTTCCACTCCTCGGAGAGGAGAAGGGTTAGCGGCGAACGGGTGAGTAACACGTGGGTAACCTACCCCGAAGACTGGGATAACCCCGGGAAACCGGGGCTAATACCGGATACCTTCCTCCCACCGCATGGCGGGGGGAAGAAAGGTCGCTTCGGCTTCCGCTTCGGGATGGGCCCGCGGCCCATTAGCTTGTTGGTGGGGTAACGGCCCACCAAGGCGACGATGGGTAGCCGGCCTGAGAGGGTGTCCGGCCACACTGGGACTGAGATACGGCCCAGACTCCTACGGGAGGCAGCAGTGAGGAATATTGCGCAATGGGCGAAAGCCTGACGCAGCGACGCCGCGTGGACGATGAAGGCCTTCGGGTTGTAAAGTCCTGTCAGGAGGGACGAAGCGGACTTGTCCGTGACGGTACCTCGGTAGGAAGCCCCGGCTAACTACGTGCCAGCAGCCGCGGTAAGACGTAGGGGGCTAGCGTTGTCCGGAATTACTGGGCGTAAAGAGCTCGTAGGCGGCCTGTTAAGTCGGGTGTGAAAGCCCTCGGCTCAACCGAGGAATTGCACTCGATACTGGCGGGCTAGAGTCTGGTAGAGGGAGGTGGAATTCCCGGTGTAGCGGTGAAATGCGCAGATATCGGGAGGAACACCGGTGGCGAAGGCGGCCTCCTGGGCCACGACTGACGCTGAGGAGCGAAAGCTGGGGGAGCGAACAGGATTAGATACCCTGGTAGTCCCAGCCGTAAACGATGGGCACTAGGTGTGGGGGGTTACCAACTCCCTCCGTGCCGAAGCTAACGCATTAAGTGCCCCGCCTGGGGAGTACGGCCGCAAGGTTAAAACTCAAAGGAATTGACGGGGGCCCGCACAAGCGGCGGAGCATGTGGCTTAATTCGACGCAACGCGAAGAACCTTACCAGGGCTTGACATGCACCCGAAAGCCGTGGAAACACGGCCCTCCTGCGGGACGGGTGCACAGGTGGTGCATGGCTGTCGTCAGCTCGTGTCGTGAGATGTTGGGTTAAGTCCCGCAACGAGCGCAACCCTTATCGCATGTTGCCAGCGGGTAATGCCGGGAACTCATGCGAGACTGCCGGTGTCAAACCGGAGGAAGGTGGGGATGACGTCAAGTCATCATGCCCCTTATGTCCTGGGCTGCACACGTGCTACAATGGCCGGTACAGAGGGCTGCGATGCCGCGAGGCGGAGCGAATCCCAAAAAGCCGGTCTAAGTTCGGATTGGAGGCTGCAACTCGCCTCCATGAAGTCGGAGTCGCTAGTAATCGCGGATCAGCAATGCCGCGGTGAATACGTTCCCGGGCCTTGTACACACCGCCCGTCACACCACGAAAGTCGGCAACACCCGAAGCCGGTGGGCTAACCCGCAAGGGAGGCAGCCGTCGAAGGTGGGGTCGGCGATTGGGGTGAAGTCGTAACAAGGTAGCCGTACCGGAAGGTGCGGCTGGATCACCTCCTTTCTAGGGAGTGCCTGTACGGGTGTGCCCCGAGGCACGAAAACAAAACCGTATCCCTCTCTCCCCTGGCGCTGTTTAGTTTTGAAGGAATATCGTACCGGGCGCCGAATTTTTCATGGGAAAAGTGCGGATCCCTTACATCCGCCAGATCGCGCAGCGGGTAGCGTTTCCGGATACGAGGGGGCTGCCGCGGGGAATGATATAATAGGCTCCGTTGCGGAGGCTTAACGGCCCGCATGGCGAGTTGGCGCTTTCGGAGACGAGCATCGACAGGCAGAGTCGGTCAAGGATGGGTAAGGCAAATATTTAAGAGGAGAAAGGAGCGCGAGATGGTACAGCAACCGCCAGGACCTCCACCGGGAGGAATGCAGCCCCCACCGCCGCCGCCGGGACAGCCGCCGCAGGCGCCCATGGGACGTCCCAGCGTGCAGCTGGATACCTCGAAGCTGCCCATACCGGACATCGTTGTGGCGGGGGGAGCCCTGCTGGCCCTCATCTTCAGCTTTCTCCACTGGTACAAGGTGGAGATCTTCGGGTTCGGCATCGGGGCTTCCGGCAGGGGTGGCTACCAGAACTGGCCCATGATCATCTACCTGTTGCTCTTCCTGTTCGCCGGCTTCTTCGTGGTCAACGAGATGGCCAACTTCGTGAGCCTGGAGCTTCCCCTGGGCCCCATTTATCTGATCTGGGCGATAGCGGGGACCTTCTTCACGCTGCTGGCCTTCGTCATCCGTCCCGGTGACTGGGATTACGTCAAGATGAACTGGGCGATATGGATCATCATGATCATCATATCCCTGGTGCCCATCGCGGGCGGCTTCTTGAAGGTCAACCAGAGCAAGTGAGCGAGGCGGTACAGCGGAGGCTGACGGGACAATCCTGGAAAACCTATTGACCGCAGGCGTATAATTATTATAGGATTCGACTTTGGGCGCGCCGTTCCGGTGCGCCCAAGCAACTGCAGGTCGTACCTTGAAAACTGCACAGTGATCGAAGAGGTTGTTTTAACCAAGCTACTAAGGGCATACGGTGGATGCCTAGGCGCCAGGAGCCGAGGAAGGACGTGGTAGGCTGCGATAAGCTTCGGGGAGCCGCCGAACAGGCTTTGATCCGGAGATCTCCGAATGGGGGAACCCACCGGTGGTAATGCGCCGGTACCCACGCCTGAACACATAGGGCGTGCGGAGGCAAGCGGGGGAACTGAAACATCTAAGTACCCCGAGGAAAAGAAAGCAACCGCGATTCCCCGAGTAGCGGCGAGCGAAAAGGGAAGAGCCCAAACCCGGCGGATGCATAAGCCCGCAGGCGTTGTCCGTCGGGGGTTGTAGGACCCGCCAGGTGCCGCTGCGGAGGCACCGGGGAGTCACAAAGTCCGTCTCTAGTCGAAGGGTTCTGGAAAGTCCCGCCACAGAGGGTGACAGCCCCGTAGGCGAAAGGGGCGGACCTCCCGGCGGTGTTCCTGAGTACGGCGGGACCGGGGAAATCCCGTCGGAATCAGCGGGCACCACCCCGCAAGGCTAAATACTCCCTGGCGACCGATAGTGGACTAGTACCGTGAGGGAAAGGTGAAAAGCACCCCGGGAGGGGAGTGAAATAGAACCTGAAACCGTATGCCTACAAACCGTCAGAGCGGCCTCGTGCCGTGATGGCGTGCTTTTTGTAGAATGAGCCGGCGAGTTACCGGTACGCAGCGAGGTTAAGGGTTAACCCGGAGCCGTAGCGAAAGCGAGTCTGAACAGGGCGTTCAGTTGCGTGCCGTAAACCCGAAGCCGAGTGATCTACCCATGGGCAGGTTGAAGCGAGGGTAAGACCTCGTGGAGGACCGAACCCACTTCGGTTGAAAACGGAGGGGATGACCTGTGGGTAGGGGTGAAAGGCCAATCAAACTCGGAGATAGCTGGTTCTCCCCGAAATAGCTTTTGGGCTAGCCTCGGGTGTTCAGCCATGGTGGTAGAGCACTGATTGGACTAGGGGCCTTCACCGGTTACCAAACCCAGTCAAACTCCGAATGCCATGGCTCCAGAGCCCGGGAGTCAGACCGTGGGGGATAAGCTCCATGGTCGAGAGGGAAACAGCCCAGACCGCCAGCTAAGGTCCCCAAATTCGGGCTAAGTGGGAAAGGATGTGAGACCGCCCAGACAGCCAGGATGTTGGCTTAGAAGCAGCCATCATTTAAAGAGTGCGTAATAGCTCACTGGTCAAGTGGTTTCGCGCCGAAAATGTAGCGGGGCTCAAGCCCGGTACCGAAGCTGCGGCATCGCGCCCTTCGGGACGCGGTGGGTAGGGGAGCATTCCCTGGGGAGCGAAGTCGACCCGTAAGGGCTTCCCGCATGGGATTAATCGATGGACCGCAGGGAAGAGAGAATGCCGGCATGAGTAGCGAGAGACGGGTGAGAAACCCGTCCGCCGAAAGCCCAAGGGTTCCTGGGGAAGGTTAATCCGCCCAGGGTTAGTCGGGACCTAAGGCGAGGCCGAGAGGCGTAGTCGATGGACAACCGGTTTATATTCCGGTACCACCAGCCGGCGCCTGAGCGATGGGGGGACGCGGAAGGATAGGCGAACCGCGGCGATGGTCGACCGCGGGCAAGCGTGTAGGGTGCCGCCGAGTCAAATGCTTGGCGGCATAAAAGCCTGAGGCGTGATGCCGACCCGCTTATAGGGGAAGTCGCTGAATCCATGCCGCCGAGAAAAGCCCCTAGCGAGCCGTCTGGTGCCCGTACCCCAAACCGACACAGGTGGGCGAGTAGAGAATACTAAGGCGATCGAGTGAACCCTCGTTAAGGAACTCGGCAAATTGGCCCCGTAACTTCGGGAGAAGGGGCGCCCCGCTAGCGTGACGGGACTCGCTCCCTGAGCGCGAGGGGGCCGCAGTGACCAGGCCCAAGCGACTGTTTACTAAAAACACAGGTCTCTGCTAAGTCGTAAGACGACGTATAGGGGCTGACGCCTGCCCGGTGCCGGAAGGTTAAGGGGAAGGGTCAGCGGCCGGCTTCGGCCGGCGCGCGAAGCTCCGAACCTAAGCCCCGGTGAACGGCGGCCGTAAGAGAGTTGCGGCCCCATCCGGGTAACCGGATGGGACAAACCCGGCTATATGCTGGAAACTCCGAGTATCTCCGGGTACTAGCCTCCAACCCCCGGAGGCAGTGACAATCCCAGGAGTGCGGACGATCAGCAGGAAAGGCCCGGAAGGCGAGGGTCTCAGGAAAGGAAGGTGAACGTTGGGCTATGATCCCAAGAAGGTGCCGCCCGAGGTAGGCTGGTACCTGGCAGGCTTCGCTGACGGCGAAGGGAGCTTCAACGTCAGCTTCAGGCCGCGCAGGGATTACCGCCAGCCATGGAAAATATCTCTTTGCTTCAACATCTCACAGAGGGACAAGGTGATACTCACGCAGTACAAGAGATATCTCCAGTGCGGCACCATGAGACGGCGATCAGACGGGGTATGGTATTACGAGGTCAATAACCTTAATGCCATACTGGAGCACGTGATCCCTTTCTTCGAGACCTACCGCTTCAGATCGGCGAAGAAGAAGCGGGATTTCAGCAAGTTCAAGAAGATAGCCCGCATCGTCGCCGAGGGTCGTCATCTGACCGAGGAGGGCGTTCGGGAAATCCTGAAGGTCCGAAAGGATATGAACGACGGCGGCAAGCGGAGATACCGGGAGGAGGAGATCCTCGCCAGATTCGATTCCGGGAATCCTCAGAGGCCATACGCCGGGCCCCTGGAATGAAACCAGGGTGAAGATATGGTCCACCCCTCGTGGCGACGCGGGGAAAAGGTGAACTATAACGGTCCTAAGGTAGCGAAATTCCTTGTCGGGTAAGTTCCGACCTGCACGAATGGCGTAACGACTTGGGCGCTGTCTCAACGAGGGACTCGGCGAAATTGCACTGCCCGTGAAGATGCGGGCTACCTGCAGCAGGACGGAAAGACCCCGTGAACCTTTACTGCAGCCTGATATTGGGTTCTGGTTCATCATGTGCAGGATAGGTGGGAGGCTGTGAAGCGGGGACGCCAGTTCCCGTGGAGCCGTCCTTGGGATACCACTCTTGGTGTGCTGGGGCTCTAACCGGCAGCCGTTATCCGGTTGCGGGACAGTGTCAGGTGGGCAGTTTGACTGGGGCGGTCGCCTCCTAAAAGGTAACGGAGGCGCCCAAAGGTTCCCTCAAGCTGGTCGGCAATCAGCTGTAGAGTGTAAGGGCAGAAGGGAGCTTGACTGCGAGACCCACAAGTCGAGCAGGTGCGAAAGCAGGGCCTAGTGATCCGGCGGCATCAAGTGGGAGAGCCGTCGCTCAACGGATAAAAGGTACTCCGGGGATAACAGGCTTATCTCCCCCAAGAGTCCACATCGACGGGGAGGTTTGGCACCTCGATGTCGGCTCATCGCATCCTGGGGCTGGAGTAGGTCCCAAGGGTTGGGCTGTTCGCCCATTAAAGCGGTACGCGAGCTGGGTTTAGAACGTCGTGAGACAGTTCGGTCCCTATCCGCTGCAGGCGCAGGAGAATTGAGGGGAGTTGCCCCCAGTACGAGAGGACCGGGGTGAACGGACCTCTGGTGTGCCAGTTGTCCCGCCAGGGGCACGGCTGGTTGGCCACGTCCGGATCGGATAACCGCTGAAAGCATCTAAGCGGGAAGCCGACCCCAAGATCAGTTCTCCCACCGGGAAACCGGGTAAGACCCCTCGCAGAACACGAGGTTGATAGGCCGGATGTGGAAGCGCGGCAACGCGTGGAGCTGACCGGTACTAATAGGTCGAGGGCTTGGTTCCAAACCTTGGAGATCGCTGTGCAGTTTTGAAGGTGCGCTGCGGTTGCAGCTCGGTTTCTTGACACGAGAATAAAGTGTTCACGGTGGCCATGGCGGAGGGGATCACCCGTTCCCATTCCGAACACGGAAGTTAAGCCCTCCAGCGCCGATGGTACTGCTCGGGAGACCGTGTGGGAGAGTAGGTCGCCGCCGGAACATCTTTCCAGGGCCGGGTTTTCGGACCCGGCCCTCACCTTTTCCGCAACTCCCCGGGCTCAGGCTCCGTTTATCGCCCACGCCCATGGCGACACCCGGCACCTTTTTTATAGTGAGCCTTGATGTGGTTTTCTTCCGGCCCGGGGCCTCAGGGTAACGGTCTCGCTCGGCGCCGCGTTCCTTTCTCGTAGATCCGAGGCCCTGGGAAAGGCGTCCTCGCTGCGGCCGACCCCGTAGTTCCTCGGGCTTGGTGGTTGCGTATATGTGCTTCTTCCGGCCCGGGGCCTCAGGGTAACGGTCTCGCTCGGCGCCGCGTTCCTTTCTCGTAGATCCGAGGACTTGGGAAAGGCGTCCTCGCTGCGACCGACCCCGTAGTTCCTCGGGCTTGGTGGTTGCGTATATGTGCTTCTTCCGGCCTCGGGACTCAACGGCAACCCGGGGTAAAGACCCGTTCGTGTCCGGTTTTTTCGGTTAGACGGGTTTGCCCACGGTATTTATGTTGGCGAGCTTGTAAAGGGGACAGTAACCGGACAAGGCCGAGGACATGAGCATGCCCGAGGCGTGAGCCGCCATGATCCCGGATTTCCCCCCTTTTCTCCATGCAAAGCCGAGGAGAAGGAGGCCGAGCGCAGCCCTTCCCGCACGATCGAGCGTGCCAACATTCCGCTGCATAAGATCACCTCCCGTGGAATGCGCACATTTACCTGGCAGCCTAAACCTGCATCTCTGTTATTATCCCATACCCAATACGAAGTATCCCCGATACGTGTTAATGGGGTATGCACAGGAAAGCCTAAGCGGTGACGTGAAACGGAAAAGGAACATCGCGGAATAGACAGACAGGGAAGGAAACAGAGATTTTTTGCTTACACCGGTCCGTTCTCTGGTAAAATCGACCCGCCGGCAGATTTCTGAAGGAAAGCTGGGCAGAAAAAGATGGCAGGCCGCCAAGCAAGGGAAGCGAAAGAGGGCACCTTCTCCATTCATTATGCTCGTGTGCCCTGTTTCTCGTGCCGTTGAAAAAATGCTGGTGAGCGAGGAGCAGGCGGATATCGCGTGAGGGAGGTCCTTTAGAGCCGGTATATGCATTCATGGGAGGGGGGAGAACGTGATGTTCCGGTACCGTTCACGAGGGGAAGGGTGTGCCCGCCGGTGCACCGACCTGCGCAACAAGGCCCGCATCGTCGTCCTGCCGCTCGCGGCGCTGCTTGTCTTCATGCTTCCCATGCCGTCGCCGCCGGCTGTACCGGCGGCGAGCACCGCGTCTGCGCGGGGCGATCTTGGTCCCTTCAAGGAAGCAGGCGACTGGCCCTGTATCCACCATGACTCGGCCAACTCGGACGTCCTCCCCGAGGGCAAAGCCGCGCCGGCCGAGTTCGAGCTGAAGTGGTCGGCCCTCAAGGACGCCTCCGTCCTCTCCTCACCGACAGTAGGTGACGACGGTCGCATCTACGTCACCGCCACCCAGCAGAACTTCCACTCCCAGCCCGCCATGTGGCTGGCGCCGCTCGCGAGGCTCCTGGACCCACTCGCCTCCTCCCTGAGCGGGGGCGTCAAGCTCTCCGACATGCTGAACTCCGGCCTGCTGCAGTCGCGGCTTTACGCCCTGGACGCGGAGACGGGAAGGGTGCTGTGGGAAAGGGCCGAGATAGCCCTGGCGGGCATGGCGGGGGCTCCGCTACTCATCCGCGACCCGCGCGGAGACCTCAGCATCGTGGTGAGCTGCCTGGGCAAGGTCATCGCCTACGACCCCGATGGCAACAAGCGCTGGACTTCATCGTTGGGCTTCGCCGAGGTGGCCATCAGCCCGCACCTGTATCCGGACGGAAAATCCATCCTTTTGGGCACCAACCGGGGCTCCGTGTATCTCAAGGACGCTGCCAGGGGGCGCGACCTTCTGCCCCCTTACCGGCCCTCGGGCCTGGTGAACACGAACACCCCGGGCATCGCTCCGGATGGCACGGTGATACTGGTGGGCAACCATACCTCGAACATCGAGGACGGGGTGGCCTGGGCGGTCAAGCCGGACCTCGCCGCGGGGAAATGGGACGTCATCTGGACCTGCGAGGACATAGCCGGGGAATCCCAGACCAGCCCCACCATCGCGGACGGGCGCGTCTATGTCGGCGACGGGCACGCCGGCCTCATCGCCATAGACCTCGCAACCGGTGCTGAGCTGTGGCGCTACACGTTCACGGAGATCGAGGGGTGGCGGGACTACCAATGGCGGGACTACGTCATCTATGCTTCCGTGGCGGTTACCCCCGAGGGTCTGATAGGCATGTACATGATCCCGGCCGGCCTCGAGGAACTCGCCACGTACTCGGACCTGCCTCCCATGTACATAGCGGTGCTTGAGGACCGGGGCGACCACGCGGAAAGGCGCTACCTGGAGGACTGGAAGGCGACCTGCGGCGTCGCCTACTCGGCGGGCAGCGGCCGTTTCTACTTCGCCGGGATGGAGGAAGGAGCCGGTGGAAAGGCGCTCAACGTTCTGGTCAGCCTGGATGCCGCTTCCCACGAGAGCTTCTCCCAGCCCCTGGAGAACCCCTGCCTGAACAACATCACCCTCGCCGACGGAGCCCTGGTGGTGCCGGTGTTCTGGGGTGGGCTCATCGGCCTGCCCGTGGTCACCAGGAAGGGGTACGGCCTGCATTGTTACCGGGAGAAGAAGGCCGCGCCGGCGGACGAGGAACCGCCCGTTAACCCTTACCTCGCGGACTCGCCCTGGCCGGAGAGCCACCGCAACTCCTACTGCCAGGCTTCCTCGCCTCTCACGGGTCCCCGGGATGCGGGCACCATAAGGCTCTCCCACGAGGTCGTTCCCCTGGATATACCCATCACCGCCGCCTTCTCCTCTCCCTATGCGGACGGCAAGAGGGTTATCTGGTGCTCCACCACGGGTATTTTGGGCGAGGTGTTCAAGCTCGATCCCGGGACCTTCACGGTCATCGACCGCTACATACCGGCAGTGAGGGAGGGAGCCCCCCTGAACTTCCATCCTTCCATCAGCGGCGCCTACAACGTATTGGACCGGGACGGGAACCTCTTCGTCCCCAGCTGGGCCGGATGCGGCATCGACGCCTTCTCCGATTCCATCCCTGGAGACCGCGGTTCTCCCATAGCCCTCAAGGGCAGGTACATCATACCCGACGCCTTCCTGCTGCGTCCCGGGGCGGAGAGCATCGTGGGCATGACCATGACCTACGACGGCATGGTCGCCTTCGTGACCGACCTGGGAACGGTGGGAGTGATCGACCGCTCGCTCTCCCCGGCCTCAGCGCGTTTTCTGTCTCTCAACGCGAGCGCCGATCCCTCCACGCCCTTGGATGAACTGGAGCACGTCTCCAATTCCATCGCCGCCTGCGAGAAGGGCGGCATCTACGTGGTGACCGACAAGTACATGTACCGCGTGCAGTGGACGGGAAGCGGGCTCACCCTCGACCCGGCGAGCGGGGCATGGAAAGCCGCCTACGAGGCCGGGTCCGGTCAGCAGGGCGGCCGCCTGGGCAAGGGCTCGGGGAGCACCCCCACCCTCATGGGGACGGGGGACGGCGACCGTTTCGTGGTCATAACCGATGGGCAGGACGTCATGCGCCTGGTGCTCATGTGGAGGGACGAGATCCCGGCCGGGTGGGAGCCCATCGCGACCGGCAAAGACCCCCGCATCGCCGCCGAGGTGCCGGTGACCTTCGGAGACCCGGAGGCGAAGGTGTCCTATTCCGAGCAGTCCGTGCTGGTGCGTGGTTACGGCGCCGTGGTGGTCAACAACCGCCTGGGTCTGGACATACTCAGCTCGCTCCCTCCCAACCTGCAGCCCTTCTCCATGCTGCTCTCCAACCTCCCGGGTATCGCCCCTTACGGTATAGAGAAATTCGTTTGGGACCCGGAAGCGCGCAGGCTCGAGTCCGCCTGGTGTAACCCTTCCATAAGCCTGCCCAACGCCATCCCCACTATGAGCGCGGAGACCGGCATGATCTACTGCATCGGGCAACGCCGCGGGGCGTGGACGCTGGAGGCCGTGGACTGGGAGACGGGCGTCTCGCGTTTCCATTACGTCATCGGCTACAGCATCTTCCACAACAGTTTCTATGCTGCTACGGAAATAGGCCCTGACGGCGCGATATATTACGGGACCTTCTGCGGGATAAACAAACTGCAGCCCTGAGCGGTCTTCCGGCTCGGCCCATGCGCAGCCCGCCGCGTTCGCGGCTGCTTGGTCGTTGCGGCAGGGAAGCGGCGCGCGCAGGGTGGGCCGTCAACGGCGCGCACGACCCGGTTTTTCGATTATATTGTAAGTGTCGAGCGGAAAGGTCTTCGGGAACAAGGGTGAAGGAACGGCATACCGATGAACCCCAGGAGTGACGGGAAAAACGATAACGGCTGCGAGACGCGCGCCACGCCGGATGCGCATTGCGGGCCATTCAGGATAGCCCTCTTCCCTTTCGCCACCAATGCCGTGGGAAGGGTGCCGGCGGCGGTCGAGAACATGATCGCCCTTTACCTTCTCAACGGGCTGAGCAGGGTAGCCGGGCTGGAGGTCGTTGACCTGGCCCCTTCTCCCCGCGGTGGAGAGGTGTTGTCGCTGGCGGGGACGCTTTCGCCCGACGAGGTCAGGGAAGCCGCCGCTCGGGCCGGCGCGGAGGCGGCCGTCTGGGGGGAGCTGGCATTCAAGCCGGAGAACCGTCCCGTCGTCGAGGCGGTGGAGGTCAACCTGCTTTTCGCGCGCACCGACGCCGAGGATCCGCCGCGGCGCTTCTCCTCCCTCTTCCGGGGCCTGCGCGGTGACGTGAGGTCGGGCCACCTAAGCGTCGACGTCCCGGCCCTCGAGGACCTGGCGGAGGAGTCGGTCCTCGCCGTCTCGGAGATGCTGGGGATGGAGCGCGGCGCATTGCGGCCGGAGCGCATCGGCGAGGGCATGACCCACAACCATCGCGCGCTCCTCTACTTCGTTTACGCCCTGCGCATGGTGGGTGAGAGAGATTGGAAGATCGGGTTCTATCGCAAGGCGATAGCCGCCGATCCCCACTTCGCCCTCGCGTATATCAACCTGGCGCAGTTGTTGTTGGGGGAGGGGCGCAACGGGGAGGCCATGCGCGTGCTCCTGCAGGCGCAGTCCCGCCTCAAGGGGAGCGAGGCGGAGCCGGATATACTGAACCTGCTCGGCGTCACCACCCTGCACATGGGGATGTGGGAGGAGGCGGTAAAGGTGTGGGAGCGCGCCCTCTCCCTGTGCCCCGCCCACCGGGAAGCCCTCTGCAACCTGGCGGCGGCGTACGCGACGCGCGGCCGGAACGAAGAGGCGGAGAAGCTTTACCGCCGGGCGCTCAAAAGCGGCGAGGAATACCCCCTGGCCTGCATCTCCCTCGGGAGGTTGCTGGCCAGGGAGGGCAGGTACGAGGAAGCCCGCGGCCTGATCGACCTTTACATAAGGCTGCAGCCCGGGGATCCGTGGGCCTACTATATCCTGGGGGCCTGCCTGGCGAGCCTGGGAAGCGACGAGGAAGCGCGCTTCGCGCTGGCCAAGGCCGCCCAGCTGGATCCCGACGGGGAGGCAGGGTTCCTGGCCCGGCGTGAGCTTGAGCGACTGAAAGAAGGGTAGGGAAGGGAACGGTCGCATACCCCCCCTCCCGGAACCGCAGGGCACCGGCTGAAGGGTGATCGACAAGAACGTGGTCCTGGCGGAAGACTATCGGGTTTGCGAACTCCTTGCCTCAGCGCCCGGCGACCGATGAACGAGGAGTAAGCCCCTCGGCCTCAACCGCCCTTGAACTGGGGCTTCCTGTTCTCCAGGAGCGCCTGCACGGCCTCCCGGTGGTCCGCGGAAACCAGGCACAGGGTCTGGGCGATGGCTTCGAACTCCAGCGCGGTCTCCGGATCGGAATCCCAGCAGCGGTTGATGACCTGTTTGGCCAGGGCGATGCCCAGGACGGGCCCCGCGGCGAGCTCCGCGGCCAGCTTCATGGCCTCATCCATCACCTGCTCGCGCGGGCAGACGTGCTCCACCATGCCCAGGCGATGAGCTTCCGCGGCGTCTATGGTCTTGCCCGTGAAGATGATCTCCTTGGCGTGACCCAACCCGACCAGGCGGGCCAGTCGCTTGCAGGCGCCCAGGTCGGGTATGATACCGAACTTGATCTCCATGAGGTTGAACCTGGCGTCGTCGGAAGCCACGCGGATATCGCAGGCCAGGACCAGCTCCAGGGCTCCCCCGAAGGCCAGTCCGTTCACGGCGGCGATGACCGGCTTGTCCATCATCTCGTAGGCCAGGTAGGTCCCCTGCACGTCCTTGAGAAAGGTGTGTATCTGCAGGGCGGTCAACTGGCCCAGTCCCGCGAAGCTGCCCAGGTCCAGTCCGCTGGAGAAGGACTTGCCGGCGCCGGTGATCACAACCGCCCTCACCTCGGCATCGTGCTGCAGCTCGTTGGCGGCGGCGGCGAGCTCAAGGAACATGGTGGAGTTCATGGCGTTGTGGACCTCGGGACGGTTCAGGGTCAGGATCGCCACTCCCTCCCTTTTCTCTACGCACAACGTCTCGTACGATGGCATCTTCTCCCTCCTCCCGCGCATTGCCGGATATCGTATAAGGCGATTCTACAGAGATTTTGCGCCATCCACCATACTTCACCGCGAGGGCGCGGCGCGTCCTGCGGAGCCGCGCGCATAAGCCTCACCGCCGGCGGACGCTCTCTGTGCCGTGGCGCGAGCGCACGGCTTCTCGAGCCCGCCTTGCTGCCGCTGATCGAGGTCTGGCGAGGGAAGCCGAAAGACCTGCTATAATATCCACCTGGAGGTGAAAGGATTGCCCATTTACGAATACAAGTGCCCGGCATGCGGCCACCGCTTCGATCTGCTGCAGCCCATGGACGCGGAGAGGGTCGCGGAATGCGAGGAGTGCGGGGCGGAAGCCAAGCGGGTTTTCAGTCCCCGCATCGCCATACGCTACGAGGGATGGGGCTTCAACGCCACGGACAAGCTGCTGCCGGAGAGCAGCCGCGTGAAGAGGGACTTCAAGCAGCTGAGGGAGAAAGCGGACCAGCTGGTGGAGGAGGATTTCTCTCCCTGATCCATGCCCCGCGGGCAGAAGGCGTTTCGAACAGCCATCCTCAGATCCAGCCCGCCATGATGCGCAGCAGGTTGAGGCGCTTGAAGCGGCTCCCCATGAGAGGCCACGTCAACTCCTCCTTGGGCATGTAGAGCTGGCGCTGCAGCTTGAGGGCCTCTTCGCGCACCTTCGCCAGCTCGCCGAGCTGCAGCATGGGATCGGGCAAGGCCAGGATGTCGTCGACCAGCTTGAGAAGGGACACGGTGTCCCGCAGCCGCCGGTCGTTCAGCGAAGCGCGCTGCGCAGAGATGATCCCGTTCTTGCCCTTGATGGCGTTGAGCGCGATCAGCGCCTCGTAGGTGACGTCGACGATGTCCTGGCGGCTCAGCAAATCCGTTTCGTATCCCAGCATGTCCCGCCAGTGCGGCGATAGGGACGCCCGCGCGTAATCGTCGATGCTCCTATGGATGATGCGCAGGCCATAGCGCTGCGCTTCCCGATGCAGGGTGCAGCCGGGGTCGATGAAAGGGGCCACGGGGCCTATGGATGGGTTGAGGCGGGGCCCGAACTGGCGCAACAGGTACGCGCAGTACTCCACCGTCTCCATGACGGAATCCCTGCTCTGTCCGGGAAGGCCGATCATGAAGAATAGGTCGCACTTGCCGCACCCCGACTCGATCACCCAGGCGATGTTGCGCTCCAGCTCCTCGTTCCCGTATGGCTTGCCAATGGCCTCGCGCAGGGTTTCGTCGTGGGTGGCGGGCGAGATCTGGAAGTTGAAGTTGTCGAAGCTCGAGGCCACGCGGTCGAAGTATTCACGCGGTGCGGGGGCGAAGAGCTCGAAGACGAGCTGGTTCCTGGGGTTCAACTGGCTGAGCAGCTCTATGGTCTCCATGGCGTATTCCCGCCCTCCCTGCAGGAGGTCGCCCACGAGAAAGATGGGGGCGGTGGTGAACTTGCAGATGAAGCCCACGTCGGAGGCCACTTTTTCCGGGGGTCGGAAGGCGACCTGCCCGCGTCCGCAGAGGCGGGCATGCGCGCTCTCGGAACCGCCGCAGAAAACGCAATCGTACGAACATCCCCTGCAGGTCAACACCATGGTCATGGGATATCGCCACCAGTTCCAGAAGAAGCCGAGGCTCTTCCGGTCACGGTACTTTAGGGCGGAGCGTATCATGTAACGGTAGCCGTCACCGAGGTATTCGAGATTCGCCGGTACGTAGGTGAGAGGGTTTTCCACCACCTCGCCGCGGCTGTCCCTGTAGGTGAGGTTGGGTATGTCGTCGAGGGAGCCGCCGTGCATGAGCGACTCCATGAGCCTGCGCAGCGGCTCCTCCGCGGAATCACCCCTGATGACGAAGTCTACCTGCGGGTACTGCATGAGCTCGTGATGGTAAAAGGAGGCCGTGTACCCACCCAGGATGACGGGTATGTCGGGGTGCGCCTCCTTCAGCAAGCGCGAGACCTCGATGACCCCCTGGGCGTGCGTCAGCCAGTGAAAGTCGACGCCGAAAGCCCGCGGTCGCAGGCGGGACAGGAAACGGGGCACGTCGAAGCCGTCGTCCTCGAGCATGCGCTGGGCGAGGTTGACGATCCTGGTGTTTATGCCGTTGCGCTCCAGGTATTCACCCAGGAAGGCGAAACCGATGGGGTAATTCTCGAACGCGGTGGTGGAGGGCGACAGGTCGCTCAAGGGACTGGGCACGGTGGTGATGGTGCGGAAGTCGTAGACGCTGGGCGGATGCAGGAGCACCAGGTCCGGTTGCGCGAAGACCATCGTCCCACCTCGGAGGAAATGACCGCCGTCCCTCGCCTCTTATCCATCTTCCCGTTGTGTCACGGGTCTGGTCACTGGACGTAAACAACAATATAGAGGCAAAACCAGGCGCGGGCAACCCGAACGCTTGCGCACGCACGGGCACGAGCCTCGGTGATGACGGCCGTCGGCGACGGGTGATCTTGCCGGCCTTGTCGGCGCGAGCCCGGTCCAGGCCCGTTAACGTTCAGGCCTGCAACCTCTGCAGGAAGTCCTGCCGCTCGCGTGTCAGTTCCACCACGCGCGTGGAGACCTCCTCGCTGATGTCGTCCAGGGCTATGCAGAAGGCCACCTGCCCCCGGCGCAGGGTGTCGAGGAGCCTCTCGGGACCGTCGCAGATCTCGAAGATGGTGGAGCCGTCGGTGACCAGCTTGCACTCGGAGAGAGGGCGGGAGTAATCCGTGCTCTCGCGCAGGTATGCAAGGGTCTTGCGGATCTTCTGGAGGCTGATGCCCCTCGCGAGCATGCGGGCCACGGTCCTCAGCTCGACGAGGTTGCGGAAGTCGTACCCCTCGCCGCCGCGCTCGTCCCCGCTCGCGCGGAAGGGCTGTATGATGCCGGTCCGGCTCCAGTAGCGGACCTGCCGCACCGTGCAACCGCAGATACATGCCGCCTGTTCGGCGTTGAAGATCATCTCGAGCTCCCCGGCATCGGTTGGACTGACTTGTGCCTTGCGGGATGGAAACTGCAAAGATCGGCAAACATATTTTTATTACAACGCACCCGCGGGTTCAATAGGAAAGAGGAAAAACGGCGCAACTTTTTTCAATTCACCGCACCCCTTCCCGGCTGAGGACCGGTAACGTGGCTCAACGTGTCTTCCGCGGGAAGGTGTCGGCGCTGTTGCCGGCGAAATGTTGTTGAAAAGGCCACGGCGCGGGAGGGCGGCATCCGGCCGCATAACCGTCCGAAGAGGTAACGGAACGGGGTGAGAAAACTTGCATCGCGTATACAAGGATGGGCGCTTTGGTTATAATGTTGCAGATAAAGCCGGGTCAGCGACGCAGAATATGGTAAATTGTGGGAGTGAAGGCTTGGCCATACTGAGGCCCTTCAGGGGCTTGTTCTACAACAGGGAAGTGGTGGGCGATATCTCGCGGGTCATCGCACCTCCCTACGACATCATCGACGAGGCGAAGAAACAAAAGCTGCAGGAACGCTCGCCTTACAACATCGTCCGCCTCATACTTCCCCGGGACGAGGAGGAGAAGGCGTTCTGGAACACCTCGGCGGCCGTCTACCGCGCCTGGAAAAGGGGCGAGGTGCTGTTGCGCGACGAGGCGCCCTGCCTTTACCTGCATTGCCAGACCTTCGCCTCGCCCCAGGGAAGGATCACCCGCACGGGCATCATCGGCGCCCTCAGGTGCATGGAGCTGGGGCCCCGCGGGGTACTCCCGCACGAGATGACCTTTCCCCGCACGCGCTCGCAGAGACTTTACCTGTTGAGGTCATGCCGCGCCAATTTCAGCCAGGTCTTCATGGTCTTCCGCGACGGCGAGGAGGATGTCCGGCAGGCGCTCGACGACGTCACCACCCGCCCCCCCTTCGTCGAGTTCGTCGACGACGAGGGAGTGGAACACCGGATGTGGCGGGTGGAGGATACCGGGGAGATAGTGAGGATAGCGGGAGCGTTGCGGGCCGGGAACCTCATCATAGCGGACGGGCATCACCGCTATGAGACCGCGCTGGCGTTCAGCAAGGAGGATCCCACGATCAGGGATCCCGGCCACCCCTGCAAGTTCGTCTCGGCGACCCTGGTGCGCTCGCAAGACCCCGGCCTGGTGATCCTTCCCGTGCACCGCGTCCTGAAGAAGCTCCACCTTCCCCTGGAGGAGACATACCGCAGGCTGGAAAGGTACTTCGAGCTCCAGGTCGTGCAGGGGAACGCGGCCGAAAGGCGGGGATCGCTCGCGGCGGACCTGCAGCGGGAGGGAAGGGCGCGCTTTATCATGGTCACCGGCAGGGAGATCATGCGCCTTGTGCTGCGCAGGGGGGTGGTTCCCGCACGGGAGATAGAGGGCAAGGAGAGCCGGAGGTGGAAGGAGCTCGACATATCCATCCTCCACGCGCTCGTCCTCAAGGAGGTCATGGGGTTGCAGCCGGAGAGGCTGGCGGAGAACGGCGAGCTCTCCTTCACCCCCTGGGAAAGCGAGGCCCTCGACCAGGTGTCCTCGGCCAAGGCCTCCGTCGCGTTCCTGGTGCGCCCCACGCGCATGGAGGACATCTGGGAGATCGCCTCGGCGGGAGAGAGGATGCCCCACAAGAGCTCCTATTTCTATCCCAAGCTCCCCTCCGGCCTCGTGATATACGACCACGAGTCGGCGTTTTCCTGATGCGAACCGCCGTTACGGGGGTCGCACCGGGAAGAGGTTCCTGCGCTCGGAGTGTCGCCGTCCGCGGGAGGTTCGGTTTTCGGGGAGGCGGTCCGTGCAAAGCGACGGCAGATCCGGCGGGGGAGGCTTGCCTTTTTGAAATGATAATCTATACTTAACATATGCCGGCGAAAAAGAAGGTATCCGGGAAGAAGAAAGCGCCAAGCGCGAAACGCGGGGAGCCGGACACGCGGAACCTGATGAAGGTATCCCAGGTGGCACGCGCGACCGGCGTATCAACTTCGGCCATCAACTACTACGTGCGCATAGGGCTCCTGCCGCCGCCGATGAAGACCCACCGCAACATGGCCTATTACGACCCCTCCTACATCCAGATGATCAACTACATAAGGAGACTGCAGCTGCAGAAGCACCTCCCCCTGGAGAAGATCAAGGAGATCATGGCGGCTAAGATCGAGATCTGGAGGCAGATGGACAGCGAGGCCCCGGCGGAGAAGCCGCAGGGGGCCGCCCGCTCGGGCAGGGCGAAGAAGGCGGAGACCAGGGAGAAGATCATGGCCGCGGGGATCCGCCTCTTCTCGCGCCAGGGGTATCACAACACCACCGAGAGGGATATCATCGCGGCCGCAAAGGTGTCGGCCGCCGACTTCTACGAGCTCTATTCCGGGAAAGAGGAGTTGCTCCTCGACCTCGCGGAGGAAGGCGTCAACATCTTCCGGTCCAGGGTGGCCGAGAGGATAGCCTCCGTGGACGACATGCTGGAGCGTATCAGGATAGCCATCCCCGTGGCCTTCAAGCTCATCGTGGAAAACAGGGAGATCTACAACCTCTACCTCGAGGGGGCGGTGCTGGGGGAGCCCTCCTTCGAGAAGAAGCTCTCGCAGATGACGGTGACCATCGCCGAGGACCTGAGAAGGACCATCGCCCGGGGGGTGCGGGACGGCACCATCCGCGAGGTCAACCCCGAGATCGCCGCCCATGCCATCGTGGGCCAGCTGGTGCGCCTGGCCAATTACTGGATGGAAGCTCCGCTGAAGCGCAACATCGACGAGATAACCAGGGAGGCCGTGGACCTGGTCACCCGTTCCCTGTCTCCCGACAGGGTAAGGGGGACCCGTTCCACCGCGGGCCGAAAGGGCTGAGCAGCGCTGCCCTCCGCCGACGCGTCGCTTTCGCCGGCGCACCCCGCGCTTTAAATCGGAGAGAATATCCACGGCATCCGCTTCCGCGCGCACTTGAGAAAAGGACGGCCGCCTGCTGTATCATCGTGTGCAGAAAGCGCGGGGGGAGGCGGCGCTTTCCGGGGGGGCGGATTCGGGCGGGGGAAAGGCGCGCACCGCAGCAGGAAGCGGAGCGGGAACGAGTAGGCGAGCGTAAACGGGAAAAGGGAGGTTGCCTTGGACCTCAGGGTCAAGCGGCACCCCGTCCTCGGCGACATGGTCGCGGGGGAGGAGGTGACCATCTTCGTGGACGGCAGGAGGGTCACCGCGCGGGCGGGGGAACCCGTGGCCGCGGCCCTTTACGCCGCGGGCATAAGGACAACGCGCTTTTCGCGCCGAAGAGGCGAGGCAAGGGGGCCTTTCTGCATGGTCGGCCGCTGCACGGAGTGCGTGATGACCGTGGACGGGGTGGAGAACGTGCGTACCTGCACGACGCCGGTGCGCGACGGCATGAGGGTGGAGACGCCGGGAGGTCGCAGGCATGGCCCTTCCGGTGCATGAACACCCCATGGTGGTCGTGGGAGCCGGGCCGGCCGGCCTCTGCGCCGCCCTGGAGGCGGCACAGGCGGGCGTGCGGGCGCTGGTGCTGGACGAGAACGAACGCGGCGGCGGGCAGCTCCACAAGCAGATCCACCGCTTTTTCGGTTCCCGCCATCACGGTGCGGGAAAGCGCGGCTTCGAGATAGCGCGCGAGCTGATGGAGGACTGCGCGAGGGCCGGGGTGGAGGTCAGGCTTTCCTCGGCGGTGCTCGGCTGCTTTCGCACGGGAGAGCTGCTGGTGGACGGGCCGCAGGGGGTTTACGTACTGAGGCCGCGGGCCACCGTTATCGCGACCGGCGCCTCCGAGAAGAGCTTTCCCTTCCCGGGATGGACGCTGCCGGGCGTGATGGGGGCGGGGGCCGCGCAGACCCTGGTAAACCTGCACGGCGTGTTGCCGGGAAGAAGGGTCCTCATGGTGGGGGCGGGGAACGTCGGCCTTATCGTGGCCTACCAGTTGCTCCAGGCGGGAGCGGAGGTGGTGGGTGTTGTTGAGGCGGAGGGGGAGGTCTCCGGTTACGAGGTGCACCTGCAGCGCGTGCGGCGGGAGGGGGTGCCCGTCTACCTGCGCCACCGCCTCCTGGCGGCGGAGGGCGGCGAGGGAGTCGAGGCGGCGCTGGTGGAATCCCTGGACGACGGGGGCGTGAAGCGCTTTCGCGTTGACGCCCTCTGCCTCGCGGTGGGCCTCGCCCCACAGGCGGAACTGGCGGCCATGCGCGGGTGTCGCATCTCCTACGCCGGCGAGCTGGGCGGTTTCCTGCCCTGGCATGACCGGGACATGCGCACCAGCGCGCCGGGGGTTTACGTGGCCGGGGACGCCGCGGGGGTGGAGGAGGCCTCCGTGGCCATGGACGAAGGCAGGCTCGCCGCCGTCTCGGCGGCGGAGGACCTCGGCGTCCTGGATGCAGCGGAGGCAGCGGCGATAAAGAGCGCCCTGCTCGCGCGACTGGAGGGCTTGCGCGGGGGGCCCTCCGCCCGCAGCAAGAGGGCGGCGAAGGCCAGGTTATGCTCCGGCTGAGGAAGACCGGGACGGTGGACATGGGAAGGTCGAGCGGGAAGGGAAAGGGTGCGGACGGCGGAAGGCCCCGGGAGGGCGGGGAGAGCCTTGCGGGCGGCCACGGGGACTGGGCGAGGGCCTGGGAGGTCTCGCGGCGCAAGGCGGTGGCCGTGATCGACTGCCGCCAGGAGATCCCCTGCAACCCCTGCGAGACCGCATGCAGCAAGGGGGCCATCAGGGTGGGGGAGGACATCTGTGCACTACCAGTGAGCGACCCGGAGGCCTGTGACGGTTGCGGGCGCTGCGTCGCTGTATGCCCCGGGATGGCCGTGTTTCTGCTCGACCGTCGTGCCGGCGGGGGGATGGCGGCAGTGACCGTGCCTTACGAGATGGGAGAGGAGCCGCGAGCCGGAGAGGAGGCCCGGGCGGTGGACGGGGAGGGAAAGGAGCTGGGGAAGGGGAAGATATTGAAGGTGACGGCGGCGGGAGGAACGGCGGCAACCAAGCTGGTGACGCTCGAGGTCCCGGAAGAGTGGGCCCTAAAGGTAAGGGGAGTGAGGCTCCGAGAAATCTTCATAGAAGAAGCCGAGGAGGTGGAGGGTTACCGCGGCGCCGGGGATTGCATAGTGTGCCGCTGCGAGGAGATAGTCCGCTCCGAAGTAGAGGAGACGGCTGGTCACGGATTTCGTTCCCTCGCCGCGCTGCGCAGGGCGTCACGCGTAGGGCTCGGTTACTGCCAGGGGAGGTTCTGCCTGGAGCCGCTGCGCCGGGAGCTGGCGGAAAAGAGCGGGCGCACGGTGGAAGAGCTGGGTTTCGGAAGCCCGAGACCCCCGCTCCGCCCGGTAAGATTGAGTCGTTTAGGGGGAGGAGATGTCCGAGATACTTAGTTCCGAGGTGGTGATCATCGGTGGAGGCGTCATCGGGGCCGCCACCGCGTACTTCCTTTGCAAGGAGGGCGCTGAGGTCATGGTGGTCGAGGCGGAAGACCTCGCTTCCGGGGCCTCCGGGGCGTGCGACGGTTTCGTTTCCCTGCAGACCAAGATGCCGGGCAGCCACCTCAAGCTGGCCCTGGAGAGCGCGCAGCTATTCCCCTCCCTGGCGGAGGACCTGGAGGTTGACATCGAGTACAACCCCTGCGGCGGCATCATGCTGGCCACGTCCCAGGAGCAGATGAAGGAGCTGCGCGCGAGGGCCAAGGCGCTGAAGTCGGCGGGCCTCGAGGTGGAGATGCTCTCCGCCGCGGAGTTGAAGGAATACCTCCCCGAGGTGGGAAAGACGGTCAAGGGAGGTTCGTTCTGTCCCGGTGACGCGCAGGTGAACCCAATATCGCTCACCCTGGGGTTGGCGCAGAAGGCGCAGGAGATGGGTGCCACCATACTGCGGGGCTGCCGGGTGGAGAACATCGTGGTCACCAACAACCGGGTGAGGGAGGTGCACACCACGGCGGGAAACATCCACTCGCGGCGCGTTGTCTGCGCGGCGGGGATCGGTTCCAACCAGATAGGGAAGATGATCATCGTGGACGTTCCCGTGCTCCCCCAGAGGGGGCAGATACTCGTGACCGAGCAGCGCGACCCCGTCCTCAAGACCATTGTCTCGGGAGCCGAATACCTGGGCACGAAGGCAAACATCCCGGAGTTGCTCCCGGAGGACGAGGAGGCGGCCAGGCTGGGGCTGGGCTTTACGGCGGAGCAGGCTGCGAGCGGCAACATCCTCCTGGGGAGCACGCGCGAGTTCGTCGGTTTCGACAACAGCACCACTCCCGAGGCCATGAACGCCATCGCGCGGAACGCCATGCGCTTCCTGCCCTGGGTGGAGGACCTGGACGTCATACGCAGCTTCGCCGGCCTGCGGCCCTGCTCTCCTGACGGACTGCCCATCCTGGGGACGGTGAAGGGGGTGAGGGGTTTCTACCTGGCGACCGGGCACGCGGGGGACGGGATATGCCTGGCTCCCATCACCGGGAAGCTCCTGAGCGAACTGGTGCTGGACGGAGAGACGAGCCTGGACATCGAGCCGTTCTCCCTTTACCGCTTCAAGTGAGGCGCGGGGTCGGGGGGCGGCGCGCAGGTGAACCCGGTCGTGGCGTTGCACCGCGGCTTCCTCTCTTGTGAACATCCGGCAAGGCGCAGGGCGGCCGCTCATGCGCCGGAAACGGCGGATGGGGTAATATTTTAAGCGTGGGGTCACGGACGCGCATCGCGTGGCGTGGCGCGAAGCGCGCGAGGCGCGCCGCGGGCGGAGTGCGAGGTCTGCGCCGCGTGAGCATGGCAGCGAGGAAAGGCAAGGCCCTGCGGGGCCGACCGTCATGCGAGGAAGGATGACTTGAAGGTACTTTTCGTCTACCCGGATTACAAGATCAACGTGGACCCGGGCAGCGGCCGCATGCTGGGCGTGGAGGAGGGCGGCTGGTACATGGAGGGGGTGGCGAGCCTTTCCGCCGTGCTCAAGGAGGCGGGACACGAGGTGTCGCTCTACCATCTTACCTCCCCGGCGGAGAGGGGAGACTTCCAGAAGACCCTGCGACGGGAGGGCCCCGACCTGCTTGGTTTCGTCACCATGACCAGGGAATATCCCCAGGTGAGGGAATACGTGCTCTGGGCCAAGGATTGCCTGGACGTCCCCGTGATATGCGGGAGCTATCATCCCACCACCCTGCCCGAGGAGGTCATCGCCACGGAAGGTGTGGACATGATCTGCCGCGGGGAGGGTGAGGAGGCATTGCTCGAGCTGGTGAAGAAGATGGACGCCGGGGAGGATTACCGCGACACCGCGAGCATCTGGGTGAAAGATGGCGGGGAGGTGCGTCGCAACCCGGTGCGGCCCCTCATCGAGGACATTGACGTCCTGCCCCTGCCGGACTTCGCCGTCTTCGATTTCTCCCGGCTCTTATCCACCCGCATCAACACGGGGGTGGTAATCCTCTCCCGGGGCTGCCCCTACAGCTGCACCTATTGCTCCAACAAGAAGATGCGCGACATCTATCCCAACAAGAACCGTTACTCGCGCTTCCACAGCCCGGAATACAGCATCGAGTACCTGAAAAAGCTCCTCGCGGTTTACCCCGGTATACGCTACCTGAACTTCCGCGACGACATCCTCCCCTGGAAGGACGGCTGGCTGGAGAGGTTCACCACGCTTTACCGCAGGGAGATAAACCTGCCCTTCATATGCAATTACCGCGCCAACCTGGTCACCCCGGAGATCGTGCGCATGCTGCGGGAGGCGGGTTGCTACCAGATGTTCTTCGGCGTCGAGAGCGGCAACGACTTCATCCGCAACCAGGTGCTGAACCGGCACATGTCGCGGGAGAAGATAGTGGCGGCATTTGCCGCCTGCCGCGAGGCGGGCATCAAGACGGTGGCCTACAACATGGTCGGCCTGCCCTACGAGGACAAGTCCCGGGTCCTGGACACCATCAAGCTCAACGCCGAGATAGGGGCGGACCATTCCCTGAGCCCCATCTACTATCCCTACCCGGACACGGCGCTTTTCGAGACGGCCGTGAAGGAGGGATGGGTGCCTCCCGTTTACGACTACCGCGAGGACCGCTACGTCGACCAACCCACCCTGCCGCGCGACCAGCTTTACTTCGCGCGCTATTATTTCCGTCCCTTCGTGCGCCTGTACCGCGCCATGGGGAAGCTGCCGGCAAGGGTTGCCGCGCCGCTGGAAAGAATGACGGACCGGCTTTTCGTCAGCCCGCATCTGCCCCATGCCTTCCTGGTGTGGCTGGCGCGTTCCCTGGAGAGAACGCGAAACCGGCTCAAGGAGCAGCTAAGCCGTCGGGCGCCGGGGCTTTACCTCTTCGTGCGCGATCGCGTGCGGGGCGTGTCCCGCCGCGGGAGGGGGGACGGGTGATGGCCCCGCGGGAAGGTGGGATCGTGCGTGCGCGGATCATGCGCGCGGGAGCGTCTTCTGTCGCACGGAGGCCGTCATGGCTAACTGCGTGAGCTGCGGACGGGAGATAGAACCGGGCACCCTCTTCTGCGAGCAGTGCTACGCGAAGATGAAGGGAAGGCGGGGCCCGCTGCGCCGCGTCGAGGGGGGCGCGGAGGGAGGCTCCACCGCCGAGGTCGGGGGCGTGGCGCGCGAGGGGCCCGCCACCGCCGGCGGAGCGGCGACAAGAAGGGCCAGCGGCACGCTCACCCCGGCTTCCCAGAAGAAGGTAGTATCCCTGCGGCCGGAGCTGGAGAGGGAGCGCAAGGAAAAACATGGCAAGAGCGGGAAGAGGTTCACCATCACCATCACCTTCAGCGAGAGGACCTACGAGATGCTCTCGCGTCTCGGGCGCGGCAAGAAGGCGCGAGGGGGGGCTGACGGGCCGGCGGCGGGAGAGGGCGGGAAGGCCGCCTCGCCCGCAAAGGGCAGGTCGGCGAGTGCACGGAGGGGACCGCACGGCAGGCCGGCGCTGAAGGCTGTGGAGGGGAGGACCGGTAGAGGAGGGGGCGGGAGGGCCGTGGCGAAAGGGTTCATGGGCTGGATAGCGAAACGGGAGAGGAAGTGGGACAGGATGGATTATGCCGCGCTGCTGCTGGCGACCGCGGCGGCCGTCCTTATCCTCGCGTTGTCCTTCGCGGGATGGGTGCGGGTGAGCTGGGGCGCGGCGGATGGGCCGGCTGCATACGTTGTCTCTATCGAGGGGGTGGACCTGGGGGTCCTCACCTATTTGATCATCGTACTGGCAGTGGCAGCCCTGCTCTACATCCCCGCGGCTTGGCGCCTTGAGCGGTGGTTGCGCGGCCTGGACTTCGGAGTGGTGCTGTTGCTGGCGGGATTACTGATAATCGTGCTCTTCTACGCCGACATCGCGTCCAACCAGAGGATATTCGACATCGCCTACCGCCTGGCGAACCAGAGAGGCATATATCCCGAGGGGGTGCTGGTGCAGCGGGAGACCATGGCCGCCGCGTACCTCATGGCCCTCATGGGGGTGCTCATGGCCTTCTCCGGGCTTGTGCGCCTCTCCGAGCGCAGGGAAGCGGGGGCGAAGGCGGGCGGAGGAGGGTGAGGCATGACCGAGGGAGAGAGCGCCTATGAGCTCCTGCAGGAGGCGCGCCGGCTGCTGGGCCAGCGCAAGGCGGCGCAGGCGGCCCTGTTGCTTGAAAGGGCCAAGGTCCTGGAGCCGCGGCGGGGATCCATAGTGGAAGCACTGGGCATAGCGTACTACAACAGCGGGCGGCACGAGCAGGCCTGCCGCGAGTTCGAGGAGGCCCTGGAGATAGACCCCACCAACCATTACGCGCGTTTCGGGCTGGGAAGGTGCCTGCATCGCGCCGGCCGCCTGCAGCAGGCGATAGGGCAGGTTAAGCTGGCGGCGGCCATGGCTCCCGAGATGGAGCTGTACGGCGAGACCCTGCGCCGCCTGCAGCGCGAGCTCGGGGCGTGCGGAGGAACAGGCACATGAATCCCCGCAGCCGCACCTCGCCCCTGGCGAGATACGACGTGCTCCTCATGGACATGGACGGCGTGCTATACCTGCACAACGAGCCCATAGCGGACGCGGTGCGCTTCGTGTCCGCGGTGCGCGGGATGGGGAAGGCGATACTCTTTCTCACCAACAACTCGAAGTACACGCGCGGCGAGTACAGGAAGAAGCTCGAGGCCATGGGCATACCATCCCGCGAGGAGGAAATCCTCACCTCGGCGGGGGCGACGGCGCAGTATCTCGTGGAGAACCACGACCTGGAGGGACGGTCGGCCTTCCTTATCGGCGGCGAGGGTCTGTACGAGGAGGTGGGGAGGACGGGCCTGCGCCTGCTGGCGGGCGAGGAGGGGAGCACGGCCGACTACGTCATCGTCGGCTGGGACACGGAGCTAACCTACGAGAAGCTGCGCATCGCGTGTCTCGCGTTGCACCGGGGCGCTGCCTTCATCGGGACCAACGCCGACGCGACCTTCCCGTCCCCGGAGGGGTTGTGGCCGGGGGCGGGGGCCATACTGGCCGCGCTGGAGAAGGCGGCGGGCAGGGAAGCGCTGGTGGTGGGCAAGCCCAATCTCTACATGATGCAGGCCGCGCTGCACGTCTCGGGAGGACGCCCGGACCGCACCCTGATGGTGGGAGACCGGCTGGAGACGGATGTTCTGGGGGGATGGCGCGCCGGCCTCGATACCTGCCTGGTGCTCACCGGCGTCTCGAAAAGGGAGGACCTGGAGGGTTACCGCCCCCAGCCCGACCTGGTGGTGGAGAGCCTCGGGGAGCTGCTATGAACGTGGTTGCGGCAAGGGAATGGACGCGCGAACTGCACCGGCGGTGGGTTCCGGGGGCGCCGGACGGACATGCGGCGTACGCAGCGCTCCTTTCGGAACTCTGCCCCGAGGGAGGACGCGTGCTCGACCTCGGCTGCGGCAGTGAGGCCTTCCTCTCCTTTCTCCTTCCCCGCGCCGAGATCATAGGCGTCGATCGAGATGAGGTCTCCGGGCCCTACCATGCCTACCTTCGCGCCGACCTCGAGGGTGGGATCCCCCTGGGGGACGAGAGCGTGGACCTCGCTGCCTGTAAGTTCCTCCTCGAGCATATCCAAGAGCCCGGGCGCCTGCTGAGAGAGGTGCGTCGCGTGCTCAGGCCGGGAGGTCACCTGGTGATCATGACCCCCAACGTCCTCTACTATCCCTACGCCGCAAACCTCGTCCTCTCGCGCTTGCTGCCCCAGGAGTGGCGCATGGGCCTGGTCGGTAGGTTGACGGGACGGGGCAGCGATGAGGTCTACCCCGTCCATTACCGCTGCAACACGCCGCGTCGCGTGCGCAGGGAGCTCGCGGATGCCGGCTACGAGTTGCTCTGCCTGGATACCTACGGGGACTGCCTGGTGAGCGCCTTCTGCCGTACGGCGGGACTGATCGCGGTGGCCTACGAGGCGGCGGCCGTGCGCCGCGGGTGGCGCGCCGCCGGGGGCTTCATAGTGGCGGCGGGACGCCGCGCGTGAGCGGGAAGGAGGCGGCATTGATCCCACTTTACGACCGCAACCCCACCCGCCGTGCACCAGTCGTCACCATGGGGCTCATACTGGCCAACCTGGCCGTTTTCCTCTACATGCTCGTACTCACGGGAACGCGCCTCGACCTCTTCTTCTACCGCTATTCCGTTGTGCCCTGGGAGATCGTGCACGGCGCCCGGCTGCCCCTGGGGGCGCTGCAGCAGGTATTCGGTTACCCCGTGTCGGCCGTCCCCTCCAAGCAGGTCTACCTGCCCCTCCTGACCTCCATGTTCCTCCACGACGGGTGGCTGCACATCCTTGGAAACATGCTCTACCTATGGATATTCGGCAACAACGTGGAGGACGTCATGGGCCATGTCCCATTCCTCTTCTTTTACCTGGTGTGCGGGGTGGGCGGGACCCTCGCCCACGTCGCCGTCTATCCGCAGAGCATCACTTTCCTGCTGGGGGCGAGCGGGGCCATCTCCGGGGTCCTGGGGGCATACCTGCTCCTCTACCCCAGGGCCACCATTTACACGCTCTTCATCTTCTTCATCGTGCCCATACCAGCCTTCGTTGTCATCGGGTTCTGGATAGCGCTGCAGTTCGTCGAGGGCGTCACCTCCGCCGTGGGCGGCGTCTCCGCCGGCACCGCGTGGTTCGCTCACCTGGGAGGCGTGGCATTGGGCCTCATCCTCACCTCCGTCTTCCTGCCCGCCCTGCGGCGCCGCCGCGATGTCCTGCTGGCCATGCCCCCGCGACACTGGTTCCAGGGCTGAACGCCGTCCGCCCCACCGACTTTCGTGAAATGGCCCCGCGCCCGGCATCATCCCCTTTCCCGCGAAGGATCTCACGGTCGCGGCGTGGGCATGCGGAAGGGGCCCGGCGGACGGAGTTGCGAGCGCGACGGGATAAGGGGGATCCTTGGCTTGGTGCCGGTCACGTGATGCCCCCGGAACCTCTCCGGGCGAACATGCAGGTACGAGGATTCGGGGGATCCTTGGCCCGGTGCCGGTCGCACCCGGGTGTGCGGCGGTCGGTGTTTCACGGCCGTCCTCAACGGTAGGCGGCGAGGAGTATGGGGTAGGGGTTGACGGCGGGCCCGCCGCCGGGGTGGAACTCGAAATGCAGGTGGGGAGGGCCGCCGACGGCGTTTCCGGTATCTCCCACGTAACCGATGACCGTTCCGGCGCTCACGTGTCCGGTGGCCTCGAAGCGCTGCAGGTGCATGTAGTAATATACGTTGCCGTCATCGCCGACCAGCCTCACGTACAGGCCCGCGTTCTTTCCCTCCCCCTGGTAAACCGTGCCGGACACGCAGGCAACGCAGGGCGTGCCCATGGCGGCGAAGATGTCGTTGCCCTGGTGGAGGTGGCCGGTGCGGGGCGCGTGCCAGTCGTTGGAGAAGGAACACGGTCCCTGTACCGGGAAGACGAAGTTCCCGATGGGGGTGCTGCGCGGCGTGCCGTAGTACATCCCCTGGGTCAGCAACTCGAGGATCTCCTTGTTCAGGCTGTCGAGGAGCTTCTGCTGCTCCTGCAGGGAGGCCTCCAGGGCCTGGCGCTTGGCGTTCACGTTGGCGAGGGTCTGCATCTGCTGATTCTCCTTCTCCTCGAGCATCCTCTGTTTCTCGCTGATCTCCTCGCGCAGCCGCTTCACCTCGCTGTAGACCTGGAAGTCGCGGTTCCCGATGTAGGAAAAGAAGTCATAACGGGTGAGGAAGTCGTCAAGGCTGGTGGATTCCAGGAGCAGTTCCATGGAGCTCACCTCGCCTGACTTGTATATCGATCGCAACCTCTCGTTGAGGATGGTGCGGGCACGCTTGTAGTCGCGATGTGCCTTTTCCAGTTCTTCCCTGTTGCGCTCCACCTCGCCCCGTATGAGCTCGTAAGCGTCCTTGGCGGCGTTGTATTCCTGGGCCAGTCGCTGGGATTCCGCCTTCATGGCCTCCATCTCTCTTCGCACCCTTTCCGCTTCGGCCTGCTTCTCCTGCAGGGTGGCGGAGGGGGAAAGGGGAGCGGGCAGGAGAAGCAAGAGAGCGGTTAACGCGGCCAAGGCGACGGCCCCGCGGGCCGCCGGCCTGACCCCGCGGCGTTTCTCTCCTGCGGACTGCGAGCGACGCATGTTCTCTCCCGCCCTCCTGTGCCTTCCTGTTCTATGATCCCGCCTCACGTTCCGCGAGACCCCCTTGCAGTATCATTTAACCACAACACCATGACTGATGAGAAACCCGGGCCTCCGGGCTCCTCATCACCGGCGCCTGCTTGTTGAACTTGCGATTTATTGTTATTAAATCATACTATTGTTAATATTGTCAACTTGTTGTGCTGGTTCACTACATGGTGAACACTCCATCCCTATCCTTGCTCTCCTCCATCCACGCCTTCAGGAACTCCATGGGGGTGAGATAACCCAGGCTCTGGTGTGGTCTCACGTAATTGTACACGTAATTCCATCTGCAAAGGATCTCGTTGAGC